>NZ_JANMZH010000387.1:0-10199 GCF_031383065.1 Microcoleus sp. OTE_8_concoct_300
ATTTATTGACAGTTATACAAACTTGCCGTCGTCAAAGACCTTCAGTCCGCCAAGTTTTTTGAGCAAGCGATCAAAGCGAGGGTTAATCCTGCTGTGCAGACCCCATCTTTAATACCCCAAGTTGAGACCTGAATCCTTACGTTCAGTTTTCCAGGTATTATACAATATAAATCGTATTTTCGCAAAAAGTTATTTATGAAAAAACTCACAATAATGTCGATCGCCCTGGTAATTATTGCTGCAACTCTGGAAGTTCTAGATGTGGGGCTGCAACTAAGCGCGATCGGGCAAACACAAACACCCCAACCACAAACACCTCAACCACAAACACCCCAACCACAAATACCCCAACCACAAACACCCCAACAAATCCAAACACCCCAACAAATCCAAACACCCCCAATCCAAACACCCCAACCAAAACCAGACGACCCCAAAAACCTCGGCTACGTCTCCCCAGAATTTGCCGAAAATTTCTCCCAGCAACAAATCGACCAAATCAACGCCAACGTCGAAACGCTACTGCTAACTCAAAGCTGCCCCCGCTGCGACCTCCGAGCCGTAAAATTAGTTAACATTAATTTAAAAAATCCCATCCTTACAGGAGCAGATTTATCAGATGCCAACCTCAGCGGTAGTCGCTTCGAGATCTCAGATTTTGTCAACACCAATCTAGCTCGCACAGACTTAAGCGGAGCCGAATTAGTAGGAGCGAGAATCAGCAACGCTAACCTCAGAAAAGCTAACTTGACAAAGACAAATTTAGACGGTGCAGACCTGCGATTTTCCGACTTGAGAGATGCCAATCTTTCCGATGCCAACCTCCGCAATGCTAATATAGATGGCGCTAGTATCGATCGAGCAAGTATGGCCGGCACCACAATGCCCGACGGCCGAAAAAATCAATAATATAGCCTCGTTTCCTGGGCGATTGAAATCGCTTCTTATCCAACAAAGTCCGGATAGTGCGCGGACTGCATCCCTTCCAGGCTCTGCCTCCTTGTTCTCAGGCTCTGCCTTTTCCCTTGTTCCCAGGCTCTGCCTGGGAATAAATATCTAGAGGCTCTGCCTCGTTTCCTGCTCCCCTCTTCCCTCTTCCCTCTTCCCTCTTCCCTCTTCCCTCTTCCCTCCATCCGCTACATCCGTTACATCCGTTACAGAATCCGTTGCCGAACTTCCTTCAGAATCAAACAGCCAAAAACCTCTGAATCACCTCATCACTTAACTCGGCAGTGCTTCCAGAAGCCACAATCCCGCCTTTTTGCATAGCATAATACCAGTCAGCTTGCCGGACAAAATGCAAATGTTGCTCCACCAACAAAACAGAAATTCCCCTAGTAGCAACTACACGGCGCACCGCAGCTTCTATGTCTAAAATAATAGACGGTTGAATCCCCTCCGTCGGTTCATCCAAAACCAGCAACTGCGGCTCACCCATCAAAGCTCTAGCAATAGCTAACTGCTGCTGCTGTCCCCCGCTCAAATCACCTCCCAGGCGATCAAGCATAGTTTTCAAAACCGGAAATAACTCAAAAATTTCATCAGGAACTTCAGGATTTTTGGTTTTAGTGGGTTTCGCTTCCAAACCTAACAAGAGATTTTCTTTTACCGTCAAACGGGGAATAATTTCGCGTCCTTGAGGCACGTAACCAATGCCCATTTTCGCCCGCTGGTGAGTCAACTTAGAAGCAATAGATTCTCCGCCAAAAGCAATAGTGCCGCCGCGCGGTTGCAGCAACCCCATAATCGTTTTTAGCATAGTAGTTTTGCCCACACCATTGCGGCCGATCAAGCAAACCATTTGCCCCGCATTGACGCTTAAATCGACATCGCGCAAAATGTGACTTTCGCCGTAATAAACATTCAAATTAGAAACTTGCAGCATATTCTTTAGATTGGTAATGGATAATTGGTAATTGGCAAGCGGTAATTGGAAATTGGTAATCGGTAATCGGTAATCGGAAACAGTCAACTGACTAATGACCAATGACTAATAACTAATAACTAATGACCAATGACTAATAACTAATGACTAATGACTAATGACTAATGACTAATAACTTCTTACTCTTCCGGTTTGCCCAAATATACCTCAATTACCCGATCGTCATTTTGCACCTCATCCATAGTCCCCTCGCACAAAACCGCACCCTGATGCAACACCGTCACCTGCCGCGCAATTTGCCGCACAAACTCCATATCGTGTTCAATTACCAACACCGAATGACTTTCGGCCAGCGAAATTAGCAACTCTCCAGTTAACATCGTTTCCTCATCCGTCAAACCCGCCACAGGTTCATCTACCAACAACAAATCAGGAGATTGAGCCACCAACATTCCAATTTCCAACCATTGCTTTTCCCCGTGAGACAGCAAACCAGCCGAAACATCAGCTTTAGCAACTAAACCAATTGTTTCTAACAAACCAGCAACAGTGCGTTTTTCAGCCGCAGAAGCAGGCTTAAACAAAGTAGAAAAAACATTTTTATGGCGGCTGCAAGACAATTCCAAATTTTCGCGCGGCGTTAAATTCAAGTAAACTCGCGGCGTCTGAAACTTGCGACCAATTCCCAAGCGCGAAATCCTATCTTCCGACAACTTGCGCAAATTTTGTCCCTTAAATAACACCCTGCCCTCTGTCGGCTGCACCTTCCCGGTAATCGAATCGAGAAAAGTTGTTTTCCCCGCACCGTTAGGACCAATGATAACTCGCAGTTCGCCCACATCCATGCTAAAATTTAAACCGTTGATGGCTTTAAAACCATCAAAACTAACAGTCAAGTTTTCGATTTCTAAGACTTTTCCATTCATAATTAGCAATTAACTCACTAATGGACAACAACCGATACCCCTTGTAGGTGCCGAGGGCAAATATCCTCCCTTATTAAGCAGATTTACTCCCCTTCCGTAACACCATAATTTCTACTTTATGCTAGCCGTTTACTCTAAAGTAAAACTGCTAGAACTGCTCGACATTGGAGGTGGAGCTGCTGCTAAAATGCGTTCAGCTAACTTCGATAGCGGCAGACTTTGCAAATACACTTTTCCTGGCCCGGTTAGCTTGACTAAAAACAAGCCTTCGCCGCCAAATAGAGCATTTTTAAACCCGCCAATAAACTGAATATCGTAGTCTACTGTGGGCGCAAAAGCTACCAAACAACCAGTGTCCGCTCGCAACACTTCACCCACCCCCAAATTTTTCTCAACTATGGTTCCTCCCGCATGAACAAAAGCTAGCCCGTCACCCTGCAACTTTTGCAGAATAAAACCTTCTCCGCCAAAGAAACCGGCACCTAGCCGCTTCGTGAAAGCTACCTCAATTTCAATGCCGTTAGCCGCACAGAGAAATGAGTCTTTTTGACACAAAAATTTACCGCCAAGTTTGCCTAAATCGAGGGGAATTACTTTACCCGGATAGGGGGCGGCAAAAGCGACGCGGGCTTTACGATTTCCGGCGTTGACAAAGGTGGTAATGAAAAAACCCGCTCCTGTCAGCATTCGTTTGAAACCTTGAAATAAGCCGCCGCCTGTGGATGTTTGCATTTGGATTTCGCCTTCCATGTATGTCATGGTTCCAGCTTCAGCCCTGACGCCTTCTCTGGGGTCGAGTTCAATCTCGATGAGTTGCAAATCGTCGCCGTAGATTTTGTAGTCAATAATATCTGCCATATTTAACCTCTAAAGTTAGAGAACTAGGTTGGTTGCTGCTGATATTTAAGTAGGTGGAGATATACAGGAGATTGCAAGTTTATAAAGTACATCCGCCTATCGATCCCCCTAGGGACACGGGGCCCGGCCGTGTCTAAAGCTGCACTCGATAAACCAGGGATACGCTGTATATTGCGTCTCCTCAGAGAGAAACGCAGCTTTTCCCAAGTCTATTGCGATGGCTTCGTTTGTCTGTTGCAGGTAAAATTTATTGATGTCCGCCTACTTCTAAATTACACGATATTTTTGCACTCAATGTTCAAGTTCTTCTTTTTCGCGCTGCACTTGGGGGTCTTGTTCCAGGCTGGGGTAAGTAGAGGCGTACCTCGGTCTTCTGAACAGGGTGCGGATTTGGTCGAAACCTTGATGTTGGAGCCATCCGACTAAGCCGTCGGGTAGCACTGTGACTACTATTAGGAATAGCGCGCCTTGGAAAAATAGCCACACTTCGGGAAATTGTTCGCTCAAGAAACTCTTGCCAAAGTTGACTAGCAGCGCTCCCAGTATTGCTCCTGATAATGTGGCGCGACCTCCGACTGCAACCCAGATTACCATTTCAATTGAAAAGGCAATATCCATTGCTTTTGGCGAAATGATTCCGGTTTGTACGGTAAATAATGCGCCTGCAATCCCGGCTAAACCGGCGGAAATTGCAAAGACTAAAACTTTATATCCTGTGGGATTGTAGCCTGAGAAACGCAGGCGCACTTCGTCGTCGCGAATTGCTACTAGCAGGCGGCCGAAGCGCCCGCTGGTCAGCCAGCGGCAGAGGGCATAAGTTGCTGCTAGAAATAGTATGGTGAGAATATAGAAAATATATTGGGTATCTCGGTCATTTACTGTGGCTCCGAACAAGGTTTTAAAGTCGGTGAGTCCGTTGGTTCCGTTAATGAGTTTTTGCTGACCGTTAAAGAAGTTGAAAAATACTATGGTTGCTGCTTGGGTGAGAATTGAAAAGTAAACGCCTCGAATCCGATTTCGGAATACTAAATAACCCAAAAGTGCGCCCAAAATAGCGGGGATGAGAACTGTTGCTGCTGCTGAGAAGGGAAATGAATAAAATGGTTGCCAAAACCAGGGTAGTTCGGTGACGCCGTAGAGACCCATAAATTCGGGCAATTGGATGCTGGCGGTTGGGGGAATTTGCAGTTTTAGGTGCATGGCGAAGGCGTAGCCGCCGATCGCAAAAAATACGCCGTGTCCGAGACTGAGCAAACCCGTGTATCCCCAAATCAAGTCTATGCCGAGGGCTGCAATTGCTAGCGCTAAAAATCGCCCTAATTGATTGAGGCGAACGTCGGGGAGTATTCCTGGGATCAGGAATATGAATGTGAGGGCGATCGCGCTGACAATTGCCGCTTCTTTTAGCCAGGCTTTTTGATATTTGTTCTGCATTTTTCGCTACCCTCGCAGTTGTAATTTGTGAACTAACCTGACGGTCAACTGAGTACAGTTAGACCGCAGGCTTCTTTTTCCTTTTTTTCAAAGGCTTTTTTGAGTGACGGAGTTCCCCCGCCACTTTCGTAACTCAATCCAATCTTCTTTATAAGTTTGGCTGAATTTTCATCTCGATCCAAGGATTCTCCACACTGACAAGAATGCCACCGATCTGATAATTCTTTCGGAACTTTGTTGAGGCAATCCCAGCAATGTTGAGAAGTTCCTTTGGGGTCAACAAATAGAACAGTTTTACCTAACTTCCCAGCAACATATTTGAGAACGCTGGCGAATTGTCCGTGAGCAGCATCAAGCATGGATTTGTTCAAGCCACTTTTTGCTGACTGGCCGTTCGGCAAATAAACCAAATTGCCATTCTCACTGTCAGTTTTAGGCTTGGCGCGTCTAGTTAGATTTTTAACACTCAAGTCTTCAACAACTAAAACTTCACACTTGCTAAGTAACTCATGTGCAGTTTTGAATTGAAAATCTAATCTAGCTCTAGCTACGAACTGATGGAGTTTGGAAATCTTGTCCTTGATAACTTTCCAAGGCTTAGAACCCTTAACTCTATTAGCTAACTTCCCTTGAAGTCTTGCTAATTTCTGGGCCGACTTCCTTAAAAACCTAGGATTCTCAACCCTTTCGCCATTGGATAGGTAAACGTAAACAGTATTTTCGACCGTCGGTTGAATTTCTGCAACCGTTACGGGAACCGTTTTATCTTCTAGCGTCAGGGAAATATACCACCCATCCGCTTCTGAGATAACTGTACCCGTCTTAACTTTGAACTTGGTTGGTATTGGACGGTGGAAAACCATAGGCACTTGACCTATTTTGGCGAGACTAATACAAATCCTATCTTGCTCGTCCTTGACAATATCTAAGTTATCTAGTTGAGGATAAGTGAAGGATTTGTAGTAGTGAAGCCCTTTGAATCTGGGCTGACCTCTACGATTGCCGTTTTGATCGGGCGTGGTGAAATTTGAAAAGGAAGTTTCAACTCTGTTGACGACATCTTGCAAAACCTGAGAATCCAACGCTTTGTAGTCAGGAAATAGTTTTTTGGTGTTTTTTAGGTCGGCAAGTTGTATCGTTTGCCACTGTACATATCCGCCTTCAATGTTCGAGAAAACATCACCTTTCTTGGTCAAAGAATTGCCTGACTCATCCTTTTTTCTGCCGTCCCTAGTTTGCACCCTAGTTAAGGGAATATTTTGATAAATTTCCTCAATCGGGACTATCGAAACAATCAATGGGCAGGCGTTGATAGGTGTTCTCGTGGCTTCCCACCACCTAAATCTTTCGCCGAGTCGGTAGTTGTACTGCCGACGGCAGAGTTCTAAATGAGCCACAATAGTTGTTAGTTGGGCTTTTGTGGGTTTGAGGCGGTATTTGTACGTGACTTGCATTTTTTAAATTCCTTTTTTCGACCTACCTTAATGTACCATTTCTTTTGATTTAATGTTTAGAAAGTACATCAAAATTCAAGGTACTCGCAATGTCTAATTGTCGGTTTCCGTCCGCGACACCCGACGCTTCTGGACATCCCTACGGTAATTTATTCGGGGTACTTCGCGCAGCGCTCAGATTAATCCCCTCTAAATATACCGAGGGACTTCCCGGCTGGTTGTTAATTTTCTACCGTCCGCCCTTTTTGCGGGAAAATCCCTCCCGGCTTCACTTGCAGAAAAGCCATAATTAAGGCGAATACCATTACTTTTGCCATGCTAGTTGTGGCGAAAAATGTGAAGAAGTCGGCTAAAGGCTTGACAGGAGCGAACATTATTGCTAAGGTTCCCGAACCGATCAGGTAATTGGCAGTGCCGATCGCGATCGCAGCAACTACAGTCCCCACAATCTTACCGACACCGCCCACAACCACCACCATAAAGGTATCGACTATATAATTTTGTCCGGTATTTGACCCTACGGAACCGATCAAACTAATCGCGCACCCAGCGACACCTGCCAGCCCCGAACCCAAAGCAAAAGTCAGCGCGTCTACTTGTTCGGTAGGAATGCCCAAACACGCGCTCATGCTGCGATTTTGCGTCACAGCGCGAATGCGAAGTCCCCACACAGACTTTTGCAAAAATAGGTAAATTCCCACCAAACAAATTCCTGTCAGCGCAATAATAAAAAGTCGGGCGTAGGGCAATTGGAAATTGCCCAGCGGGATGCCGCCACGCAGCCATGCAGGCGCAGTCACATCCACATTTTGAGCGCCAAACCAAGGTTTAGTTACGGAGAGTTGGTAAGTTTGCCCTAAAAAGGCGCTCACCGCCCAGGAAATACCCAAAGACAGAGGCAAAATTATGGCGATAATTTTGCTGCGAATGCGATCGAAATCCTGGCGCTGCTTCAGCACTCGCAAACCGCCAAAAAACAGCAAACAAAACACCGCAATCCCAATTACCAGCACCCAACTGACGCTGCGGACAAACTGCTGCAAAATTAAACTTACGCCCCAAGTTGCCAGCAGAGTTTCTAGCGGCCGCCCGTAAAGATAGCGAATCACTCCGCGTTCGAGAATTAATCCTACCAATGCAGCTACTAAAAAAGCTAGGGGAATCGCAAATAAAATATAGGTTTCAAAAGCAAATCCTCCGATACCTTTGAAGACATTTTGCACCACGAAAGTTGTATAAGCCCCCAGCATCATCAACTCGCCATGAGCCATATTAATCACGCCCATCAGCCCGAAAATAATCGCTAATCCCAGGGCTGCAATTAGTAAAACAGCGCCGATGCTAATGCCATTAAATAAACCGTCTAATAAGCCGATCGCCACTTTTTATGCTCCTATTTTCCTACTATAATATGTGGTGCAATTATGTAATGGTAAGGTGGGCAGTGCGCCCCTAAAAACGCTAGTTTTTGTATAAGCGTAAGGTGGGACATCAGCGCACAGAGCGATGTTTTATAGCCTTTCTCAGTAACATGTTCCGACGTGCATAGGGCATAGGGCATAGGGCATAGGGCATAGGGCATAGGGCATAGGGCATACCTCACGACGCTTGAGAACCGCTATAGGTGAGCTATTAAATCCGGGAAAGGTACGCATTGCACACTCTAAAGACGCGAGTTTTTGTATGAGGGGAAGGTGCGCCCTAAGCACCCGGAGCAACGTTTTATGTACACAGTTATAGCCTTTCTCAGTAACATGAGGTGCTCTCGCGGCCTCCGTGGGCATAGGCCTCCGTGGGCATAGGGCATCAGTTGCGAGCGGTGTGTACCTCATTTTATTGAGAACCGCTATATTTAAAACGGGGAAAGGTGCGCTACGCGCACCCGGAGAGAGTTGAAAATTTACTTAATTATGTACTCTTGAATTTGCCGCCTTTTGTGGGATCTGACCAATCGCAAGAAAAGCCTTTTGTTTCAGCGACAAACTGATTCCAAGGAATCGGCTTCACTGCTTCTGGCGTTGCATAAGCGATCTTAAACAAACCGTCTTCTCTCACTTCGCCCAACCGCACAAATTTAGAAAGGTGATGGTTAACTTCCATCGTTACTTTGCCCCCCGGCGCGTCAAAGGTTTGACCCAAAGCTGCTGCGCGCACTTTTTCCAAATCGTCGGCTGTCCCTGCTTTTTCGACGGCTTGCTTCCAGAGGTAAACCATGATGTAAGCTGCTTCCATCGGGTCGTTAGTCACTCTATCTTTGCCGTATTTTGCCTTGAAAGCTTCCACAAATTTTGTATTTGCCGGAGATTCCACTGTCATGAAGTAATTCCAAGCCGCGTAATGACCTTTAAGATATTCTACGCCGATCGCCTTTACTTCTTCTTCCGCAATACTGACAGACATTGACGGATATTTGTCCGGTCCCAAACCTGCACCCTGCAACTGTTTGAAAAATGCTACGTTGCTGTCGCCGTTGAGGGAATTGAAAATGACGCCCCCGTCTGGCAAAGCTGCCTTAATTTTAGTAATAATTGGCGTGACTTCTGTCCCGCCCAAAGGAATGTAATCTTCTCCAACTAATTCGCCGCCTTTGGCTGCTAGCTGTGCCTTGATAATGGTATTTGCCGTGCGGGGGAAAACGTAGTCAGACCCGACTAAGAAGAATTTTTTGCCTTTATTTTCTAGCAGCCAGTCAACTGCTGGTTCGATTTGCTGGTTCGGTGCCGCGCCGGTGTAAAAGATATTTTTGGAACACTCTTGACCCTCGTATTGTACGGGATACCAGAGCATATGATTTTTTTCTTCAAATACCGGCAATACTGCTTTGCGGCTGGCGGATGTCCAGCATCCGAAGACGGTGACAACTTTATCTTGGTCGATCAACTTTTTGGCTTTTTCGGCAAAAGTCGGCCAGTCTGAGTTGCCATCTTCTATTACTGTTTCGATTTGTTTCCCGAGGACACCCCCAGCTTTATTAATTTCTTCGATCGCTAATTGTTCGGCATCGACAACGCTTTTTTCGCTGATTGACATTGTGCCGCTCAAGGAATGCAAAATTCCTACTTTGATCGAGTTTCCGCCCCCGGCTGCTGCTGGTGTACTTCCTGTCGATGTGGGAGAAGCGGCTGGAGTTGCTGTTGGAGTGGGAGTTCTACAAGCTTTTAGAAATAAACTTGATGTTAGGGTAGCAGAACTGTATAAAAGAAATTTCCGCCGATCGAATCGCTTTGTCATTTTTTCTTGTTACTCTTGAATAGATGAGTCTGGTAATTGAAAATAATAACACATAGCGACTTGATATTAAGACTCGCTTCAGAAGACTGTTGTATTTTTAGATACAAAATTTACAATCTGTTGACAAAATGAAACTTTTCTGGGTATTTATGGCCACTGCTGCAAAAACTGGCCTGATACCATTTTAGATTTGAGATTTTAGATTGACTGATGACATAAGGCTTTGAAGTTTACCTACTGTTGCATTCTTTTCTGAAACCGCGTTCAGACACCAAAATACGTCTTTTCAGCAATCAGTGTGAAATTTGAAACCGGGTTTCTTTACAGAAATTATCTTAGGAATGAGAATTAAATAACTTCCACAAGTTTGTGGGATGGGCGTCCCGCCCGTCCTTTTTGGACGGGCGGGAC
>NZ_JANMZH010000388.1:0-3475 GCF_031383065.1 Microcoleus sp. OTE_8_concoct_300
ATTTATTGACAGTTATACAAACTTGCCGTCGTCAAAGACCTTCAGTCCGCCAAGTTTTTTGAGCAAGCGATCAAAGCGAGGGTTAATCCTGCTGTGCAGACCCCATCTTTAATACCCCAAGTTGAGACCTGAATCCTTACGGCTATACACGCAAACTCTTGTCTGAATAGCTTGCGTAGTGAGGAAGAAGCTGATTCTAATTGTTTCTCTACTTGCTGGGCTATTTTTTTGAGGGCTGCTTGTTTTCTGATATCGCTTTCTACTACTATCCATCTTTGTTTGATGTTGGCATACTCGCTGGTTATGGCTGCTATTTTGTAGCCTTTTATTTGAGCTGATTCCCAGTCTTTATCTTCGATAGCTGAGATTTTTTCTCGGGCTGATTTGATACTTAATGGCACTCTGGTTATCCATTTCATTCCTGCCATTGCTGATAAGTTTTCTGCTGTGTATAAGGCACTGTCTGCTACACAGATTCCGTCGAAAGTCCATTGGTTTTTAAATTCTTTGAGTCCGGCGACAAAAACAGTTTTGTCATCGGCGTTTCCGTCATCTATTTTGAGATACAATGGTACGTCTCCATCACCGCTAACTATGGTGTCAATGATAAATTGTTTGAGGTCGGGTCTTTTGTCTCTTGAGTATCCGTGAACGATTTTTATGGCTTTCATTTCATCGGCTGGGTCTGATGAGTCTGTTTCAATGTCTTGACTCTTTTCCTGACAAGTTTTGTATGCTCCTTCTACTGATATTGAACTGCTGTCTAGATGAACGCTATTCATTTCTACTTGAAATTTTTTTGCTGCTTTTAGGGCGATCGCTGTGAATAATTGTGTCGTTCCAGCTTGATGGTATTTGTCTAATGCTCTCCCGATTCTGTCATCATTTAATTGTTCGGGGGTCACTCCTTCTCCGATTAAATGTTCTGTTGCTTGGACTACGAAAAATGTGTCGAATAGGTAAATTGGGGCGCTCAAAAACCCCAATCCGTTCAAAATTATTGCTTTCATTACTTGTCCGGGGCTGACTGTTTCTTTGGTTTTGATACCCACTTTTTTGTTGACTTCTTCTACCAATTCCATCTCATCTATTATCCCCGCTACTATTCCCAAGTGGTCTAAATTTACGATATTTATCCCTGATAATGGCTGGTTCATGATTTTTATAGTTGCTTTACAGCAGAAATCTATTATACACTAAAAACTCCCAAACGATTGCCGTGCAATCGTTTGGGAGTTTATTGTTGCCGAATCTATCTTCCTTTACCTCTGCTTGAATATCTGCGGAATGTGGGTTTGAGTATGACATTTCTTCTTGCCTGAGTAATATCTCTTCTGTTTTTTTTTAGGTCGTTCAATAGCTGTTTCTGTGACATCCATCACCACGATTTCTGGATAATCCGAGTCTTTGAGTAATGCCTTTTTCCCCGGAATACGGAACTTTCCCGTTTTCATTAAAGTTGATTCGATATCAGTTACAATTCGGCAAATAGTTGATTCAGATACTCCCCAACTTGTCCCAATATGAAAATATGTTCGATATTTTCGCCAATATTCCAAGGCGACTAAGACCTGTTCTTCGAGAGTTAGAATGGTGCGACGTCCTCTTCTGTCTTTAGGATTTTCTAGCAGGAAGTGTTCGCTTGGCGTTAACCATTGCTTTTAGGGTTTGAATATTGATACCAAATCTACGTTGAAATTGCTCGGGTTTCAAATTTAGATAAGATTGATTTTTCATGATTTACTTATTGTGTAACGACAACAGAAATTTCTAGCATTTTATCCTGTTTATAGCAAGACCAGAGTGAAAATAAGTTAGGAGTTGGGATTCAATCAACTCTCAGCAAAACTTTTCATTATATCATAAAATTATTTTGCAAGAGGTCTATTGCTGTGGCTCTTGACTTAATTAATCCGAAACATCTTAAAAACTGGTTTATTAATTGCTGCTACTGTACCTCATAACATCCGGAAGTGCTGTATATTGAAAAAGCAGATTTTTACTGAGAGGTGAATCGATGCCAACATTAACATTCACCTTAACCGATGATCAAGTAATTGAATTAGCTCAAGAATTACCCGATCGCAAAAAACATCAATTATTGAAACTATTGCTGATGCAGCCTTGGGAATCTTGGGCACACTTAACCCATGATGGCCCAGAAAAAGCGCGATAGGCTGCTGCACAAAGGGGAAAAGACTGGGATGCAATGACAGAGAATGAACGGGAAGAATTCATTGATGAATTATTGCATGAAGACTAATTTAAGCAAGAAGACTTAGTAAATGGTATGCGATATTTGCGGAACAGAAGGTGTGCGAATTCGCCGAATTCCCAGAACCTACGGTAAAGGCAAAGATTTGCTAGTTATAGAAAACATTCCGGTAATAAGCTGTCCTCACTGTGGTAGCAGTTACCTAACAGCCGAAACATTGCATGAAATCGACAGAATTAAACGCCCGCGTAAAAGTGTAGCTGTAGAACGTTCTGTAGAAGTCGCTAGTTTTGCTTAGCCAATGATTACCTTTACAATCATATATTGAAATGACTTCAAAAGTTACCCTCACTATCACCGCAGGCAATCTCAAAGGTCAAGAATTCGCCTTTGACACCCGCACTACTTGCATTATCGGCCGCGCCAAAGATTGCTATCCCAAAATTCCCGACGACGACAAACACCGCACCATATCCCGCTATCACTGTTTGCTAGATATCAATCCTCCCGATATCCGCGTGCGAGATTTTGGTAGCAAAAATGGGACTTTTGTAAACGGTGAAAAAATCGGTCAGCGAGAAGCCCATCAAACTCCCGAAGAAGCTGCTCAAATTCCTGGGGGGTGACAAAGAGGTTTAGGAGATAGACGCAATAAGGGTTGCAGCCCGTATACCCTGTTGATAAAAGCGACGTTTATTTCGAGTTAACTTCATTAACTGTTGAATTTCTAGTGAATGCCTATCGAGATAATCAACCCACTCTTCTCCATCGAAGCCAACGCCAAATGTACTCCGTCTACGGTATTTTTTTATCGGTTCACAGCGGCGAGATACATATTTTTGTACCTGCTTTTTCTGAATTTCAATGCCTTGAAATATAGCACAAGTGTAGGCGATAGCCATTAACAGAATTATCTTAATCAGTCGGTCTCCCCTTAAACCACTCCCTTCTAGATTATAACCTCCACTCTTGCAATCTCGGAACATTTCTTCAATTCCCATTCGCTCTTTATAAGCGGAGAGCGCTACTGGCAATGAACCCAAATCTGTGAGAATAAACCAGGCGTCTTTTACTTTTAATCCCCGATAGTTGCGTTTCCATTTACAGGCGATATCAAATCGGGAGCATGTCACTTTTGCAGTGAGCAATTATACTCATGCAGGTTTTCCCTGATTACCAATTAAGCCGTTTAAGTAAGCACAACGATGAGCTAATACTTGTCCCACATGTTCTGATTTCCAACTCGCTCCTGATATTTTA
>NZ_JANMZH010000411.1:0-1742 GCF_031383065.1 Microcoleus sp. OTE_8_concoct_300
TTCTGTTTACCTTTCTTCTGACCATTTTTATTGACATGAGTTGACTGACATTCAGGACATTTCATAAGCTCTGCGTTTTTTGAAGTGTTATTTTTTGGCGCTCGCACTATAAATTTATCATACCCTAATTCAGCAACGCCACAGGCGTTGCTGAATCAAGGTATGAATGCCCCAGGAATGGGAATATCGTGAAATTTCAAGTAATGTATTAATAACTTAATCGAATGCTTGAGGATATTCTCACATTTAGAATAACAAAGAGTCTTGCGATGTAGTCTGGCTAAATAATGTCTTAGTCTTGTATTTTCCCCTTCTACTCGTGTCATATAAGTCTTACTGATAATCTGATCCCCATCGGTCATAAACATGGGATATACCGACCATCCATCAGTTACATAAAAGTAGCATTTCCCTGCACTTACTTTGTCCCATAATAGTTCAAATGTCTTAGCACTACGATCCCCTAATACCCATCCTAAAATTCCTGGTTGAAAGTGGTCAACCGCTGTCCACAACCAGATTTTGTCTGTTTTTTTTTTACATAACTTTGTAATTCATCGAGCTCACCAACTTCTGGAATGACTTCAGGGTCATAAACATCGGGTAACAGTTTTCCGACTTGTTTTACCCAATTTATTACCGTGGTATGATGAACTCCCTTAACTCGTTCTATCGCCCGTAAACCCATACCATTGACGTACATTTTTAGGCAATCACGTTTGATGCTCTCGCTATAACCTCGATGGGGTTCATACTGATTAATGAATTGACGACCACATTGGACACAAATGTGATTCTGTTTTCCTTTTTTCTTGCCGTTTTTACGGATATGGGTTGATTTACATTCTGGGCATTGCATAAATTATTCCTCCTATTCATACTCTAACTCAGCAACGCCTACATTCTCAGGTTAAAGAATGGTTTGATACCAGAAGAGCTAATAACTTTGAAGGCATTAACGTTAGTTATAACCAACAAATTGAAAAGGGACACCATCGCACTGAAAAACTTTATGTTTGGGCTCTTCCTTTAGAGGCTTTCGGTGGTCTTTATCAACAAGACCAATGGTCGGGACTGCAAACCATCGTCATTATTGAAAGAATCCGCCATCTTTGGAACAAAACGACTCGTGAAGTCCAATTTTATCTAACTTCTCTGCCTGCAGATGCTCAAGTTCTTGGTCGTGCCATTCGTCAACATTGGACGATTGAAAACCAAGTTCATTGGACTTTAGATGTCACGTTCCATGAGGATCAATGTCGGATTCGTTCAGGTCATAGTCCTCGTAATTTTGCCATCCTGAGACGGATAGCACTTAACGCTCTTAATCAGGAGAAAACATTGCAGCGTAGTCTTCGTCAAAAAATTAAACAGGCTTCTATGAATAATGATTATATGATGACTGTTATCAACTCCTTTTGTAAAGCTTGATTGAGATGCTCTTACCCTGTAATATTCATCAGGCAGTTTTTTAAGTTCGTGTGTTTTTTGAGCTTAACGTAAAAAGTGCCTTTTTTTTGTCTTTTTGGTTAAAATCTTAGTGACTTTTTAGCTCGGCTCGCGGACTGTCCCTGTTCCAAAACTGTCCGAAGTATTGTTAATAGGACTTACGCATTGACAAAAAACATCATCTATGAATTATAGATAATGATATCACTGCTAAGGTTGGCAAAAATATGCTCACGTACAACTAACGTGAACATATTCCGTTGTACTTCATACCAATTGCTAATTATCTTTTC
>NZ_JANMZH010000449.1:0-4510 GCF_031383065.1 Microcoleus sp. OTE_8_concoct_300
TGTCTTTAACTCCGTTTCAACTTGATTGACTTTGTTAAGAGTCAAACTTAATTATAGGTTTGAGTTCGGTGCACAGATATAGAGCCTATTGGCGGCTTTTTGTCAAGTACAATTTATACCAAATTAGATGAGCTTACCCTGAATTCCCCTGGTGAGAGAACTTGATGAACTAGAAACGTTTGTTGGTAAAAAAAAATAAGATTTGGCGAGCGACAGCCGTAGATCACTTTCAGCCAGGGATTTTAGGATGGGTATTGGGATCTCATAGTGCTATAACTTTTCGGCCACTATGGGCGTTAGTTGGCAATTGGAAATGTTACTTTTATATCACAGATGGATGGCCAGTTTACCCTATCTTTATTCCAGATGGAGACCAAATTATCTGTAAAACTTACATGACTAGAGTAGAGGGCGAGAATACGCGACTACGACATTATTTGGCCCGGCTTCATCGCAAGACACTGTGCTATTCTAAGTCGGGAGAAATGCTCAAACATTCAATTCGGTTAGTCATTCATTATCTTAAGTTTTGGGATGTTCCGGTTCCCTATCCATCGTATCATTGCAATCGCGCTCAAGCGAGGCAAATCGGGTAGCCAAAACATCCCTTGACCGCACAAATCATACCTTAATTCAGCAACGCCGAATCTACTTTATGCGCTGGTAAGTTATCCATCACTACTACTGCTCCCGACCACAATTGTGGCACTAAACATTGATCGATAAATACCTCAAATGCTTGGCTATCCATCGAGTTGTCCATGGTCATTAATGCCACTACTTGGGTGAGACTAATTGCACCAATTACTGTGACTTTTTGGCCTCGATAAAAAGGTTTGACCGCATAGGCTCTAGTCCCTAGTTGGAAGCATGACTTCTGCTTAAACCTAGCAATACTCCAGTCTCATCTAAAAAGACTAGATTTTTTGGCTCGATATCCTTAACTTTTTCCCAATACTCTAATCTTAACTTCATGACTGTTTCTGTGCCTGCTTGACTACTCCTGACTGTTTTTTTTTACGATTTAATCCCAACTTCTGTAAGGCACTACACATTGCTGTTCTGCCTACCCAATTTCCTGTCTTTTGGGCGAATAACTCACACAATTCTACCAAGGTTGCATCGGGTTTGCCACTATTTCTCTTAATTGTTTTGACGCAGTATTTAAATGACTGAATCTGGGTTTACCCCTGGGTAAGGGCTGTAAATTTCCCTCGATTTTTTGTTGCTTGACAAGTTTTTGCACTAAGCTTTTACTGCAGGCAAATATTTCTGCTGTTTTTCTGATCGACAGCTTCTGTTCTAAATGGGCTGCTACTATTTTGGATCGCAAATCTACTGAGTATGCTTTCATTGGTATATTATTTTTAGTCGATTCTATTGTACCTCATAACATCCGGAAGTGCTGTATCATAACACAAACAGCTATAGTCCAGGACGCATGGGGGTTCAGAAACCGGGTTTTTTAGGGCAATATTTGGTTCCAGCCGAAAGATTCAATAAAAACCCGATTTCTTTGGTCGGAGTGCGTAAGTCTGGTTCTCATTATCAATCAAGCAATTCCTTTCAGCAAACTTGATAAAATCCCTAAAATTTTCCCTACATCTTTAATGTAATACTCAGCAACATCAACATCTAAAGCATTACCTTCTAACTTAAGAAATCTCCAAACTGTGCCCGATGTCATCACACCATAAATTATGGGAATTTGATTGCCTTCTTTTTGATTAAACAATTGCGCTGCATACATCTCCGCTGCACACTGTCCCAAACCGCCGATTAAGTCTTCTTTCTTAGCTTCAACAATCGCAATGACTGGTGCCATAATTACAATTTGAGACTCAGACAGGCTGATTAAAAAATCACAAGCACCATTCAGCCCTTTTTCTATGTCAACGTTAAACTCTTTACCGGAAAACAAGCTAATTTTATCGTCTAGCATTCTCCTCAATTCTAGTAAAATTGGGGTGATAATCATTTCAGAACGAGCTTTTTCTGTGTTGATTTCGCTGGCTATTCGGAGGTTGTAATTGAGGGTGAAATCTAGATATTCGCTGTATCCGACTTCGGGGATATTGACAAATAAGTTGTTTTTGTCTTTGAGAGTGAAGCCGAATTGTTTGATTAAGTCACTGAGGGAAAAGTTACTGTAAGCCATCTATCGATTTTGGATTTTAGATTTTGGATTTTAGATTAATTCAATTATAGTTGGTAAAATTTCTATTTCCTCTACTTCTGTTGTAATTATGAACTTACACTAGGGAAATACGGCGGCTACGGCTTGTGGCAATGCGATGGGTACAAAATATGCAACTGGATACAAATAATCTTCGCCAGATTCATCAATAACTCGGATTAATTGATGTTCCCCAGCACGATTATCCGGGATTATTTGGTAGATTTTTCGTACTTCCAATGACGCTGGATAGTCTTTGTTGTTGATGCAAACTACAAATTTTGTTTCTAAGTTATGGGGTTTGGAAGCTGTTAGTGGGGAGGTAGAAACCGGGTTTCTTCCTCAATCTGGGTGATGATACATAAATTATCGCAGAAACCCGGTTTCTGAGATTGATTTTACTTTGATTATTTGCTCGTTATGTCCCGACAACCCCGTCGGAAACCTAGACAGGGCATGGCTTCGTGGTTTTGGGATTTGTTGTAAATCTTTATGAAATCCTGAAACGCTTAGATGTTACAGTTTACAAGTCTCGACGCGAGAGAAGAGACCAAACCCCCACACCGAACGCTCGTATATCCCCTACCTGCCATATTTAACTCACCCCAAACTTCATCCCCATCTTTATCATACCTAGGATGCGAGACCAAAACCCAAACCGGGAGATGAGCTTCAGGTGCTTTCTCTGAAAAAGTGAGGTCTCTGTAAAACAGCCATTCGTTCTTTTTTCTCCATCCCACCTGATCGCCAAAAGCTTCCCATATTTTATTATCATATTCCCTGGTTCCCCCCAGACTTTGAAAGATGCGCTTGTGCACCGAAAAGCCGAAGCGCCCATTGCTGTATTTTACCCAAAGTTGGTCGATGGTTCGCAAGTCCTCGCAGGGAAAATTATCAATACTTTTTACATCCAGCGATCTGTACTTTTCCATACCCGCCACCTTCAACATCACTCTCGCCGTTTCATTATCGGCTTCTTTCCACTTTCCTGCTGCTAATAAATCCCGCAAGTTATAGTAATCCATCCCCACGGCTGAAATCACCCGCGTAGTCTCAGCAGCCACAGGTTTCGGTGCAGCCACTGGTTTTGGTACAGCCACTGGTTTTGGTGCAGCTACAGGTTTCGGTGTCAGCAAATCCAACCATTCCTGCACCGACTGCAGGCGATTTTGCGGTTCCAACTCCATCCCTTTCATAATCGCCGCATTCACCCTGTCGCTAATCTCATAATTGTGCTGCTTCGGCGGAGTTAAAGGAATATTTTGCTTCCTGAATTGCGACGGAAACGGCAACTCACCAGTCAACATGACATAAAGCGTTGCTGCTAGGGAATAAACATCAGTATAAGCACCTAGTTCGGCGCGTTTTTCTAACAGTTCGATTGGTGCGTAACACTCAGTACCGGAATTACTATTTGTTCGCAATTCCCCCGGCGCTGTCACCTGCCGCGCTAAGCCGAAATCAATCAAAACTGCTTCAAAACCCCGCTTTCTGAGCATAACATTTTGGGGTTTAACATCCAGGTGAGTCAATCCTTGCTGGTGAACAAAACTCAGCGCGCTTCCCACTTGTTGAATAATTGGCAAAGCTTTTTCTTCCGACAAAATGCCGTTATTTTCGAGATATTCTGCTAAGTTAGTGGCGTCGATTAATTCCATCACCATGCACCACAATTCGATATTTCCCACCGTTTCGGGAAATACTTCGTAAACTTGGACGACGTGGGGATGGCTGCACCGGGCTAAAGATAAAGCTTCGTTGACAAATTTGGTTTGGTATTCGCGAAAGTTTGGCTTACCTTGAACGTTGGCATTTAGGGTTTTGATGGCGACTACTTTACCTTCTTTGCGGTTTTGGGCGCGGTAGGTGACACCGAATCCGCCGCCGCCGAGAATTTCTTCGATTAGGTATTTGCCTTGGTGCAGTTGTTGTCCGGGGGGCCAGTGCCTCATGAGGGGTATGTGAGGATGTGGGGATGATGGTTTTGATTATAGCTGAGGCGGCGGAATTTTTGTTGAGTTGTCGCGTGAGGTTGAGAAACCGGGTTTTCTACCGAGATATTTAGCATCTATCAAACCCCCAGATCCCCCCTAGCCCCCCTTAAGAAGGCTATGCCTTACTCACATCTTTCTTAACAAAATCAGCCTTGACATCTGGGGGGGAATGGGTAGAAACTAATTTCCATGTAGCAGTAATGTTATGCAAACGTTGCCATCCTCGCCAAAGGGTCTTGACACCCGGTTCACCATCTCCTTTACGTCCCAAAAATCCACCTAGTTTCGCAATCCAACGAATACAATTACTTAAAGTTGGGGGTGATTCAGTGGGGTTCGG
>NZ_JANMZH010000528.1:0-4234 GCF_031383065.1 Microcoleus sp. OTE_8_concoct_300
TCCTAGCATTATCTGGAAATGGACTGTCTGCGAAAGCTGCAGAAACGCAGCCGGGAAACGGTAGACGAACATTTGCCGATTGGTGTCGCCAAAAAGCTGATTTGAGTCCTGAAGCTAAACGTACTGTTGAGGTGCTGTTGCAGAAAGCTGAGACTACTGAGTGCGAGGCGGCTAATCTGAAACTTTCGAGTCTCACACAACTAGACCTCGTGGACAATAAAATCAGCGACATCAAACCGCTAGAATCCTTAACTAACCTGGTTTCGCTTGATCTCAACAATAATCTTCTCAGCGATATCAAACCATTGGAATCCTTGACTAACCTGACTGTGCTCCTCCTCTACAACAATCAAATCAGTGACATCAAACCGCTAGAATCCTTGACTAACCTGACTTGGCTCGCTCTTAGCGACAATTCTATCAGCGACATCAAACCGCTAGAATCCTTGACTAACCTGACGGAGCTCAACCTTGGCGACAATTCTATCAGCGACATCAAACCGCTAGAATCCTTGACTAACCTGACGGATATCGGTCTCAACGGCAATCAAATCAGCGACATCAAACCGCTAGAATTATTGACTAACCTGACGGAGCTCTTCCTCTTCGACAATAAAATCAGTGACATCAAACCGCTAGAATCCTTGACTAAACTGACTGTGCTCAACCTTGACGAAAATCAAATCAGCGACATCAAACCGCTAGAATCCTTGACTAACCTGACACACCTCGTTCTCGACAAAAATCAAATCAGCGACATCAAACCGCTAGAATCCTTGACTAACCTGACGGAGCTCTTCCTCGGCAACAATCAAATCAGTGACATCAAACCGCTAGAATCCTCGACTAAACTGACTTTGCTCAACCTTGACGAAAATCAAATCAGCGACATCAAACCGCTTGAATCTTTGACTAAACTGACTGAAATCAGGCTCAGCGGAAATCCGATCGCCCCCAAAACTTGCCCTCTAAAGCCAGAGTCTATCTGTAAGTGGGAACCCTCAAATTAAATGCTCAAACTTTACTGTTGGGAAAATTAGAGGTACAAGATTATGACACTTATAGTTGCACACAAACACATGAAGTTACCAAAGTCGATCGCACTTACTGGTTGTGCGATCGTAGCATTATCTGGAAATGGACTGTCTGCGAAGGCTGCAGAAACGCGATCGGGAAACAGTAGACGAACATTTGCCGATTGGTGTCGCCAAAAAGCTGATTTGAGTCCTGAAGCTAGACGTACTGTTGAGGTGCTGTTGCAGAAAGCTGAGACTACGGAGTGCGATGCGGCTAATCAGAAACTTTCGAGTCTCACAGAACTCTACCTTGGCAACAATAAAATCAGTGACATCAAACCGCTAGAATCCTTAACTAACCTGGCTTCGCTTGATCTCGAAAACAATCAAATCAGCGACATCAAACCGCTAGAATCCTTAACTAACCTGACTAATCTCTTGCTCGAAAACAATCAAATCAGCGACATCAAACCGCTAGAATCCTTGACTAACCTGACTTTGCTCTCACTCGACAAGAATCAAATCAGCGACATCAAACCGCTAGAATCCTTGACTAACCTGGCTGTGCTCGCTCTCGAAAACAATCAAATCAGCGACATCAAACCGCTAGCATCCTTGACTAACCTGGCTTTGCTCGGTCTCGAAAACAATCAAATCAGCGACATCAAACCGCTAGAATCCTTGACTAACCTGACTAATCTCTTGCTCGACAACAATCAAATCAGCGACATCAAACCGCTAGAATCCTTGACTAAACTGACTGATCTCTACCTCAGCGGAAATCCGATCGCCCCCAAAACTTGCCCTCTAAAGCCAGAGTCTATCTGTAAGTGGGAACCCTGAAATTAAATGCTCAAACTTTGCAGTTGGGAAAATTAGAGGTACAAGATTATGACACTTATAGTTGCACACAAACACATGAAGTTACAAAAGTCGATCGCACTTGCTTGTTGTGCGATCGTAGCATTATCTGCAAATGGACTGTCTGCCAAGGCTGCAGAAACGCGCTCGGGAAACATGAGACGAACATTTGCTCAATGGTGTCGCCAAAAAGCTAATTTGAGTCCTGAAGCTAAACGTACTGTTGAGGTGCTGTTGAAGGAAGCAGGGACTACTGAGTGCGATGCGGCCGCTCGGGAACTTTCGAGTCTCACGACACTCGACCTCGACAACAATCAAATCAGCGATATCAAACCATTGGAATCCTTGACTAACCTGATTGCGATCAGTCTCGTAAACAATAAAATCAGTGACATCAAACCGCTAGCATCCTTGACTAACCTGATTTCGATCGGTCTCGAAAACAATAAAATCAGTGACATCAAACCGCTAGCATCTTTGACTAAACTGACTGCGCTCAACCTTGGCGACAATAAAATCAGCGACATCAAACCGCTAGCATCCTTGACTAACCTGACTTGGCTCGAGCTCGACAAAAATCAAATCAGCGACATCAAACCGCTAAAATCCTTGACTAAGCTGATCGAACTCGGTCTTAGGGGAAATCCGATCGCTCCCAAAACTTGCCCTCTAAAGCCAGAGTCTATCTGTAAGTGGGAACCCTCAAATTAAATGCTCAAACTTTACTGTTGGGGAAATTAGAGGTATAAGATTATGACACTGATAGTTGCACACAAACACATGAATTTACCAAAGTCGATCGCACTGGCTTGCTGTGCCATCCTAGCATTATCGGGAAATGGACTGTCTGCGAAGGCTGCAGAAACGCGATCGGAAAACAGTAGACGAACATTTGCCGATTGGTGTCGCCAAAAAGCTGATTTGAGTCCTGAAGCTAAACGTACTGTTGAGTTGCTGTTGCAGAAAGCTGAGACTACTGAGTGCGATGCGGCCGATCGGAAACTTTCAAGTCTCACAGAACTCGACCTCGACAACAATCAAATCAGCGATATCAAACCATTGGAATCCTTGACTAACCTGATTGTGATCAGTCTCAACAACAATCTTCTCAGCGACATCAAACCGCTACAATCCTTGACTAACCTAACTACACTCGGCCTTGGCAACAATCTTCTCAGCGACATCAAACCGCTAGAATCTTTGACTAACCTGACTGGGATCTCCCTCGAAAAAAATCAAATCAGCGACATCAAACCGCTACAATCCTTGACTAACCTGAATGGGATCAGCCTCGAAAAAAATCAAATCAGCGACATCAAACCGCTACAATCCTTGACTAACCTGACTTATCTCGACCTCGACAACAATCAAATCAGCGACATCAAACCGCTAGAATCCTTGACTAACCTGACTTTGCTCTACCTCACCAACAATAAAATCAGCGACATCAAACCGCTAAAATCCTTGACTAACCTGACTTTACTCGGCCTTGGCGACAATAAAATCAGCGACATCAAACCGCTAGAATCCTTGACTAACCTGACTTTACTCGGCCTCTTCGGCAATAAAATCAGCGACATCAAACCGCTAGAATCCTTGACTAACCTGAATGGGCTCGGCCTTGGCGGAAATCCGATCGCTCCCAAAACTTGCCCACTCAAGCCAGAGTCTATCTGTAACTGGGAAACCTCAAATAATTAAATGCTCAAACTTTACTGTTGGGGAAATTAGAGGTACAAGATTATGACACTCATAGTTGCACAGAAACACATGAAGTTACAAAAGCCGATCGCACTTGCTTGTTGTGCGATCCTAGCATTATCTGGAAATGGACTGTCTGCCAAGGCTGCAGAAACGCGATCGTCCAACAGTAGACGAACATTTGCTGACTGGTGTCGCCAAAAAGCTAATTTGAGTCCTGAAGCTAAACGTACTGTTGAGGTGCTGTTGAAGGAAGCAGGGACTACTGAGTGCGATGCGGCTAATCGGAAACTTTCGAGTCTCACAGAACTCGACCTTGACAACAATCAAATCAGCGATATCAAACCATTGGAATCCTTGACTAACCTGACACAGCTCTTCCTTGGCAACAATAAAATCAGTGACATCAAACCGCTACAATCCTTAACTAACCTGACTATGCTCGCCCTTGGCGACAATCTTCTGGGCGACATCAAACCGCTACAATCCTTAACTAACCTGGCTTGGCTCGGTCTCGCAAACAATAAAATCAGCGACATCAAACCGCTACAATCATTGACTAACCTGACTTTGGTCGTCCTCGACAACAATCGAATCAGCGACATCAAACCGCTACAATCCTTGACTAACCTGGATTGGCTCTTCCTCAACAACAA
>NZ_JANMZH010000543.1:0-21733 GCF_031383065.1 Microcoleus sp. OTE_8_concoct_300
GAAGCAAGAATCCCCACATCTTTAGGCCCGGGAGTGTCAAGAATAGCTCGTTTTCGAGATTGTGTGTGGGATGTCAAGATATAATACTTAACAAACAACTAATGATTAATCACAATTCAGGAGAAAAGTCAATACCGTTTCATCAATTCCCTTTAGTTTCAGTGGCTTATATTTAACAATTCGATTTTCCTCCACATAATCTGCAACCGCCGCCGAAATTAGGACAGTGTTTGGTTCCGTCGCCTCTTGCAACCGGGCGGCAATATTCACGCTCGGCCCGATCGCAGTATAATCCGATCGGTCGGGGCCACCAAACATCCCCACCACCGCAGTACCCTGGTGAATTCCGCAGCGAAACCGCAGCGCAGGCACCCCATTTTCTCCAACAATTCCCTGCTCCAACCAGCGCTTGTTAAGCTCCTGGAGAGATAGCAGCATTTGGCTTGCAGCAGCTACAGCGCGGCGTACTTGCTCGTTAGGGGTTAGTTCCTCCGGCGCGCCAAACAAAGCCATTACCGCATCTCCGACAAACTTGTCCACCGTACCGCCGCTGTCAAAAACAGCCTTAGTCATTGCCGCCAAATATTCATTCAACAGCTCAGCTACCCGGCGTGAGCGCAGGGTATTTGACATTTGAGTAAAACCGACAATATCGCTAAACAAAATAGTAATCAATCGCGGTTCCGGGCGCAAATCCAAGGCCAAATCTCCAGCCGCAGCGGCCTTCACCATCGATGGTGGCAAAAATCGGCGCAGCACCGACTCAGTTAAATAACTGTTCAACTCCTGCACTCGGCGCTCATTTTGTTTGAGGGCGAGCAAATTCCGCACTTCCGCCAACAATTCTCGATCATTAAAAGGCTTAGACAAATAAGCATCAGCACCCCGTTCTACTCCTTCAATTCGAGTATCTTCGTCGGCTTTAGCAGTCAGCAAAATTACCGGAGTTCCCTGTAATTCCTCATCCTCTCGAATCATCCGAATCAAATCCAAGCCCGAGATCAAAGGCATCATCAAATCCGTTACAATTAAATTAGGGCGGCGTTTTTTAGCGACGGCAAATCCTTCTTGTCCGTTGCGGGCGACCAAAACTGCAAAGCCGGAATCTCGCAAAATTGCCGACACATAAAAGCGCAAATCTGGATTGTCGTCAACCACCAAAACCGTTCCCACTACTTTTTCTGAGCTGACCGGTTCGAGGGCCTCAAAGTTATGATTTTCTGCATCATTTTCCGACAAATCCGCCTCCACATCTGCCAGTTCCACCGCAGCTTTCGATGAGTGAAACTCCGCAGGTATTTCTAGTACCTGGTGCGGGGGCAAGTGAGTCGAACCGAAGTGCAGCCAAACGGTAAAAGTAGTACCTTCGCCGTAAACTGACTCAACGGAAATTTTACCGCCGTGGAGTTCGACTAATTCTTTGACAAGTGCCAAACCTAAACCGCTGCCTTCGTAGGAACGGCTGGCAGAACCTTCTGCTTGGTGAAAGCGCTCGAATAAATAGGGAATTTGTTCGGTGCGAATGCCGATACCGGTGTCTTTTACTTGCAACAAGCAGTAAGCGCCGGCAGATTCAACTTTCAGCGTAATCTTGCCGCCTTCAGGGGTGAATTTGACAGCATTTGATAGCAGGTTGTAAATAACTTTGTCAAATCTTTCCAGATCCAAATAAAGTAAAGGACATTCTTGCAATTTGGTAATTAAGTGCAGTCCTTTTTTCTCGCAGTAGGCGCGAAACGACTCTGCGGTAGAGTAACAGAAACCGACCAAATCGCAGGGGCGGAAACTCGGCTGCATCCGTCCGGCATCAAGCCGCTGCAAGTCCAGCAGTTGATTTACCAAGCGCAGGAGGCGGCGGGAATTGCGCAAAGCGATTACGGCTTGTTGGTAGGGCAAGTCTTCTTTGCGCCTGCAAGCTGATTCCAGAGGACCGATAGTTAGAGTTAAAGGCGTGCGGAACTCGTGGGAGATATTTTGGAAAAACTCGGTTTTGAGCCGATCGGCTTCCAGAAGCCGTTCTGCTTGCTGTCTGGTAGTCTGGTAGAGGCGCGACTGCTGCACGGCCAGAGCAGCTTGAGTTGCGACTATTTGAGCCAGGTCAATATCTGAGATGTTCCAGCGGCGGATGCTTCGATTGTGGCGCAGGGAAATGCTGCCGATGATTTTGCCATCAGAGAGCAAGGGAACGACTAACAGGGCGCGGGCGGGCGATCGAACTTGCAGTTCTGTAACATTTAACTCGGGGTGTTCGTTGAGGTCTTCGATCGCCACCGGCTCTTTTGATACCATAAGTTGCAGCAATACCGGATTGCCCCGAATCGGGACCAAAGACTGCGGCAGGGAAGGATGGGCAAAAACCCAGTCGCCAGCGTTACCATCCGCATTGGCAGAAGCCGTCTCAGGGCCAGCAGGGTTGGCAACTACCTCTCGATTGTTAAAACCCTGTTCTACAGCTACAGTATCCCTAGTTGTGTCGTATAGCCCCACGCATTGGACGTATTCATCATCTTCTGTCCACAGAGATAGGGCGCAGCCGTCAACTTGCAAAGCTTGGGCGAGTTGTTGAGTAATGGCTGCAAAAATATTTTGGGGATCGAGACTCGATCGAATTGCCGTAGTAATAGTATTGACTAAGGCCTCGCGCTTGGCCAGCGCCCGCACCTGTTCGTAAGCCCGGGCTTGAGAAAGCGCCAAAGCGGCTTGGTCAGCCACCGTAATTACCAACTGTACCTCGTGGTCTTGCCACTGGCGCGGTCGATCGAACTGGTGCAGCGCCAAGACTGCCATCAGTTCGATTTTGTAAAATAGCGGTACGATCAAGCTCGATCGAATATTCGCAGCTTTGTAAGCCTGCTGTCGCTGCTGATTCTCCCAGTTTAAAACTCGAGCGTCAGTTTGGGCATCTTGAATCACCTCCACATCCACAGTTTCCCAAACCAAATCCGGCAGCAAATCCGGGGAGAGTTCAGCAGCATTCGCATCGACAGGCGTGACTTCCTCATCGCCCCCCAACCCTTTTGTTTCTGCCTTCTGGTAAACGAACCACTCATCGGTCACCCGGCCGTCTTGGAACGGCCGCAGCAGACAGCAACTCACCTCAAACATCTGCCCGACGCTTTCCACAATTCTTTGCAGCATTTGCTGGTAATTGGGAGCCGAGCGGATAGTATTGGTAACGGCATAAAGCAGCGATTCTTGGCTCAAAGCCCTGCGCAGTTCATTAGTGCGCGCTTTCAGAATATTGTGAGTCTCAACAGCTTGACTGACAAGATTTATGAGCTCTTGAGCATCCCAAGGCTTGGTAACGTATTTGAATACTTTGCCAGCATTAATAGCTTCAACTAAATCTTCAACATCCGTATAGCCAGTTAAAATAATTCGGATCACGTCGGGGTATTTAGCTGCCGTCAGGCTGAGAAACTCCGTACCGCTCATTTTTGGCATTCGCTGGTCGGAGATAATCACCGCAACTTCTCCCTGTTTTGCCAAAATTTCGAGGGCAGCGGGACCTGATTCGGCTCTGAGCACTTTGTAGTCTCGATGGAAGGTACGGTAAAGCAAGTCGAGGTTATCCGGTTCGTCATCGACGATCAGAATTTTTAGCTTAGGATTTTGTTGGGAATTCATGCACCGTTCTCCTGTGCCCCGGGGCTGTTCGATTTAAAAAGTCTGATCAAAGGAAGAATTCGCCGATTTCAATTATTGAAGTCATACCCTTTTCGATTTGAGATTTAAAGGTGAGGAATGACTTATGAAATCCGGGTGGGAAGTTTGCCTACAGTGCCATTATTTTAGGGAAATGGTATCACAATAATTCGTGGATATGAAGATGTTGTGAGTGTGCCGAGGCAACCACAAACCTGGATTTTTGATGTCTGGGTTTTCAATCCGGAATTCTTCTGAGCCACAGTTATCTGTCGTGCACCCCAATTTTATTATTGAATGATATTCAAATAAACTCGTCTCCCGAGAAGTTTCCTTGACCCCTTACCTTTATGCAGCAGGAGAGCCAACACGAATCTCGCACTTTTAACTGCCGTCTGGATATTTCAGAATACATAGGAATAACCGTCCTGATTGTGAGTTGATTTGCCAAATTTATGTTTTATTCTGCCTCCTGGTCCGGTTTTATTTGGTATGTGAAAGCTGCCTGCAGCACGATACAATAGAAAACCAACCTCTTTGCCTGTGTTTTTCCCCACAGATAACAGCAACTTTAACAGTCAGCCTGGAGATACGGGCCGCAATCCGGCGCCTTGCCCCTGACTGATATTCGGGGGTGGCCCACAGACAACAGAGGCGTCTGTGGAAGTGACGCAATTGCTGTACCATTTTAGTTAGACTTGCACTT
The DNA here is from genome assembly GCF_031383065.1 of Microcoleus sp. OTE_8_concoct_300. Classification (NCBI taxonomy): domain Bacteria; kingdom Bacillati; phylum Cyanobacteriota; class Cyanophyceae; order Oscillatoriales; family Microcoleaceae; genus Microcoleus; species Microcoleus sp. OTE_8_concoct_300. Next base: position 4,352 of record NZ_JANMZH010000543.1, read on the forward strand.
TTTTCCCCCATCGCGGCATTTTTTCTGCCTCCAGCAGACCTTCGACAAGCCAATGACTGCGACGAAACACCGCAAAGGAGAGCATCCATCTGTTAATCTTAGCTAGGGATGTACTTTGTGGAAACCGGTCAGTCAATTTAGATTTTAGATTTTAGATTTTAGATTGACTCCACAGATGAATCGGGGAGCTTGAACTAGGATCTAAAATTTTCATCTCTCCACGACGAGTGTCGGGGGGTTGTATCGGTTTTTGGGCGGGGTCAATCAGCTCGATCGAGGTTTTGAAGGTCTCTCGCGCGCGCTGCAGAGTATCGCAACCAGAGTATCGCAACCAGAGTATCGAGCCGACGGGGGAAAACCCCCGCAGACTGTTTCCAGGCATCCAAATTTAAATGGGACGGTTGGGAGAGTACCCCCTGACACCACAGGCGCCGGCCGGTTCGATGGGGGACGGCCGAGGGATTGTCCAGAACTGCTGAAACCTGGGTTGCCAGGCTAAAAGGTCGGCGGTCAACATCTGAGGCGCGAACGCGCCCGGTGTTAGTCGGGCCACTCCTTGAGTTTTTCAATTACCGCTTGAGGGATAAATTATATTCGATCGGGTATTTCCGCAAGCAGAGAGCGGTAGGATTCCGGGAACCTGACCTTAAAACCGTTTTGATTGTTTGTAATACCTTTCCCGCTAAGCTGTCGCGCATTTAATTTGTAAGCTACTGTTTACTTAAACTCTTGTGGCGCGGGCTCTCCTGCCCGTGATCCAGCTTCAATTTAAATGCCAAATAGCTGAGCCACCAATCTAGTATTAGGGGATGGCTTTTATTTGGTCATAAATCGAGTATTAAATACTAAAAAATTCCAAATTACATCATAATACTACTTAAAGTCAAGCAAAAAAAATGTAATTTAATCTTGCTAATAAACTATGTCTATAAGTTAGGTTATAAGATCAGTATAACATCAGTGAACTTTCTAAGAGGGCAGCTTAGAAACCCGCGTAGAAAAATTAACATAGTGGCCTGGCATTGTGAATCCTTCCTTTTTTTCCTCACCATCTCACGAACAACAAACTCCCGGACTTTCTGGTTTTTCGATCCGGGTGGCTGTGCCGAGCGACTTGACGCAGCTAGCTGATATTTTGGCCATGAGCTTTCACTCCGGCGAGGGGTTTGTAGAATGGGTGTATCCGGTTTTGCGTTTGGGCATTTACGAAGATTTAAAAAATCGACTGCGTTCTAAGGCAGAACATTACATTTGTCTGGTTGCTGAGCTAGTCTCGCGCGAGGAGGGAACGCACAATTATAGATCGCACCGAGCTCAGTGCATAACAGGAACAATAGAAATCGCTCTGCGTTCTCGCTTCCCTTGGCAAATCCCGAGTTCTGACTATCCTTATTTGTCGAATTTAGCGGTTCACCCGGAGTACCGGCGGCAGGGAGTTGCTCAACAATTGCTCAGCAACTGCGAGGAGACAGCCAGAGAATGGGGATTTTCTGAGATTTACCTCCACGTTCTGGAAAATAACCACGCGGCGCGACAGTTGTACTATCAGGCCGGCTATCGCTTGCAACAGGTGGATTGGAATTGGACTGGTTGGCTGTTGGGCCAGCCGCGTCGGCTGTTTTTACGCAAGCAGATTTTGCTCTCCTAAGCTAAGTATTTGAATTGATCATGGGGAATTGGGACGAAGCAGGAAAAAGGAAAAAACAGCTATCCGTGTATCTGTGACTTCCTGATCGTGAATCAATGGAATTGGTAATAGGGAATTGCGAGGTAGAAGGAAGAAGTATTTAGTTATTTAGGAGATTAGGAAAAAAACAGCTATCCGTGTATCCTTGACTTCCGGAGCGTGAATCAATGGAATGGGGAATTAGTGATGAGTTTGAGTTTCCTATTAAGTTTAATCGCATAACCCCAATAAAATTGGTTTGTAGTAAAAACGTGATCTACCAACCCTTGTGTACCTTGGGACACCTAAAAACCGCGATACAAAGCTATACCAAATCCGGCTTGAATACGCCATTATTTTTTAGTCTCTTAGACCTGGACAAAAGGCAAGTATAAGAGCGGTTTCAAGGACCGAATGCTATAAAGTTTCTCACCCGGATTGAGTATTGTGAGGAACGCCACAGAAGTTCTGATCTGCTGTGGCGTTTTGTTCGGAGAATAGGGGACTTTCGCCGGCAATTATAACCCTCAGAGCGTAAGAGCTATGATAGGAAATCCGAGGAGCCGATCGCCCCGTTAACTCCAACCAGATTCGCTAAAACCCGATCGGTTCCTGCTAGTCGCAGCAACGTACCGTTCCCAGTGGCACTAAATTGCAACTGCTGGAAACTCAGCCCGTTCCTCAAAACAAACTTATCGACGCCTACCTCGAAGTTAATGACAGAATCAGTGCCGCCATCAGCACTCAACCCAAATCGATCGCTCCCACTACCTCCAATTAAAGTATCGTCGCCCAAATCGCCAAACAGCCAGTCATCTCCAGCGCCCCCATTGAGAAGGTCGTTATCTTTACCACCAATCAGAGTATCGCTGCCAGCCTCTGCGTTGATAGTATCTTGCCCTTCGTTGCCGTAGAGCAAGTCATCGCCTGCACCGCCATTGATGCAGTCTTGCTTGTCGTTGGCGCCCACCGAGACAGCCCGGTTATCAGCACGATCGCCATAGATGGTATCGTTGCCCTCGTCACCGCAGAGTTCATCGCTGCCGTTACCGCCGTAAATCAAGTCGTCGCCCCCATCTCCGTTTATGAGGTCGTTAGCTTTGCCGCCGTAAATCAAGTCGTTGTCTTGACCGCCACTGATGGTATCTTCAGCTTCATTGCCGAACAGCACATCAGCACCGGTGTCGCCAAAGAGCAAGTCCCGGCCGCCAACATCTTTAACTAGACTTCGAGCGCCGCCGTACATGGTGTCGTCGCCACTGTCGCCGACAAGCGTATCAGAGCCGAGTTCGCCCCAAATCAAATCCCGATCTTTGCCACCCCAAACACAATCATTGCCTTTACCTGCTTGGACGGTATCATTACCCTGGCCGCCGCCGATGATGTCGTTGTCGCTGCCGCCAAAGATTAAGTCTTGTTCGCCGATATCCCCGATTGACTGGGAACTGCCACTGTCGCCGAGCAGAGTATCGGCTCCTTGGCCGCCGTAGAGGGTATCAGAGCCTAATTGACCGTAGATCAGGTCATTGCCTTTACCTGCGTAAGCGCGATCGTTATCTTTGCCTGTAACGAGCGTATCGTTGCCTTGTTGGCCGTGGAGGACGTCGTTGCCGAAGCCTCCGTACAGCAAGTCGCGTCCCTCGGAGTCGCTGACCCTTTGGTCGCCGATGCCGCCAAACAAGGTGTCGGATCCGATGCCACCAAACAATGTATCGGAGCCGAACTCGCCCCAAATTAAGTCATTTTCTTTACCTCCAAGGGCAATATCATCAGCTTTGCCGGTATGGATGGTATCCTCGCCCTCGTTGCCGTTAATGAGGTCTGCACCATTGCCTCCGAAGATTAAATCGCCATTGTTCTGAGCACTGCTGGAGTTATCGCCGCCGTTGTCTCCCAAAATCGTATCGGCACCTAGATCTCCAAACAGGGAGTCAGAGCCTAAGTCGCCGGCAATCCAGTCGTTCTGTTTGCCGGAGAATACGATATCGTTGCCCTCGTCTCCGTAAACAATATCGGTGTCAGTGCCCCCAAAAATCGTGTCATTGTCTTCGTTTCCGTAAATTTCGTCCGCGCCGTCTTCACCTAAAAGCAGGTCGTTGCCTTCAAAACCGACGATTTTTTGGTTGCCTTTGGTGTCTACGATCAAGTCATCGCCGTCAGTTCCTTTGGTGGTTTGTCCCTCTGAAAATTGTGAAATCGGGCGGACAAATCCAACCGCGGGCGGTTGTTGCGGGGGCGCAAAGGTAATTCCCGGTTTTTCAATAATTGGCTGACACCCACAGTCGGTATCTAGTTCGGCGATCGGATTTGAGATGATCGGCGTTGGTGGGAGCGTTGGTGTGGGGGTTTGTGTGGGCGTTGGCTCCACCGCCCGGAAGATAGCGACAACAGTAGCGGGAGTGGGACTGATGGCGCCGGCGTTGTCTGTAGCGCTGTAGGTGAAAGTGGTTCCTGTAAAGTTGGCCGTCGTGAATAAAAATAGTTGCTGCAACTGTGCCGGAGTTAGGACTTGACCGGGTGTCACCGCAACTCCACCGTTGTCGGGATCTCCTAAAAACAGGACTGCTTGGTCTGCTGGGGGCAGGGTGTTGATGGTATAAGAGGCGATCGTCCCGTCGGGGTCGCTTCCTCCCAATCCCGTGACTAACCTGCTGCTGTTGGGCCTCAGGCTGGAGTTAGCATTGTTGGCAACTGGCGGTAGGTTGTCCGTTGGAAGTATGACCCCCACAGTAGCCTTAGCGGGACTGGTGGCGCCGCTGTTGTCTGTAGCGCTGTAGGTAAAATTGGTTCCTGTAAAGGTGCTCGTCGTCAATAAAAATAGTTGCTGCAACTGTGCCGGAGTCAGGACTTGACCGGGTGTCACCGCAACGCCACCATTGCCCGGCTGTCCTAAAAACAGGACTGCTTGGTCTGCTGGGGGCAGGGTGTTGATGGTGTAAGAGGCGATCGTCCCGTCGGGGTCCCTTCCTCCCAATCCCGTGACTACCGTGCTGCTGTTGGGCGGCAGGCTGGAGTTGACATTTGTGGCAACTGGCGGTTCGTTGAGAGGTGGAGTTGGTGCTGGTGTCGGTGTCGGTACAGGCCCTGGAGTTGGCGTTGGTACAGGCCCTGGAGTTGGTGTCGGTACAGGCCCTGGTGTCGGTGTCGGTACAGGCGCTGGTGTCAGAGTTGTGGTGACTTTAGCAGTATTGTTGCCCGGAGAGGGGTCTGAGGTGCTGGAACTACTACTGGCGGTGTTGCTGACGTCACTGCCAGAGCTGGGTGCGACAAAGCTGACGGTTTTGGGTACCACAGCACCGCTAACCAAGCTGGGGATGGCTGGGAAGGTGACAATGCCAGTAGTTGGATTGTACGTGCCGTCGTTGGATAGGAATGTTAAGCCCGGAACGATGCTGTCAGTAATTGTGACGTCCGTCGCGACGTTTGGCCCGATGTTTTGCGTCGAAATCGTGTAAGTAACTGTTGAGCCTGCGACCGCCGTCGCTGGTCCGGTTTTGGTGGTAACGAGGTCGGCACTAGGAGCAACAATTGTAGTTGAGACTTGAGAGACAAGTTGGGTACTATTGTTGTTATCTAGATTGGGGTCGAAAGTGCTGGAGCTGCTAAATGCAGTGTTAGTTAAGGTTGTGCCTACTGCTAGTGTTCCGGGAACTGTGGCGGTGATGGTGCGCGTGACGCTCTCATCCTTAGCCAGTGAAATAGCTGGCCAGGTGATCGTCTTCGTTTTGGGATCGAAACTACCGTTGTTGCCAGCGCTGAAGAAAGTTAACTGTGGAGGGAGCGGATCTTGAATCAGGACGTTTTCGGCGCTGTCGCGCCCGTTATTAGTGGCAGTAATAGTGTAGGTAATCGTGCTGGTGGGTGTGGCGACCAGCGGGCCTTTTTTAACAATGGAAACGTCGGCTTGGAGTGTAGGCGTATTTATACTTTCGACGAGGACATTGTTAACTTCGTGAATGTTTGTATTTCCCCCTGTCGAAGCAGCAAAGCCAAATTTAAAAGTAGGTGGCACTGCTCCGTTTATGGTTGTCAAATCAGCTATGTCGAGCAGTGTTTCGCCCGCATCAAAGCTAGTGTCGTCGTTCAAGTCGATGGCAACTGAAAGACGGTTAGGTGTTGCTGAATTCGGCGGGGCTAATGTAACTTGAACCCTTCTTTTAGCAAGAGTGCGAGTAGTTTGATCTTCCCTATCTATGCCTATGGAAATGAGAGTGTTCGATAAGAGAGTGTTCGTTAAAAATGTATAAGATGTGCTTTGGCTGCCTCTAAGTGCTAGTGAATCAGGTCTCTGTCCGGAGCCACCCACACGCCCTCCCGCTCCAGCTTGAGCGGCAGAATAATTGCCAAACTCGTCTAATCCTACACCTAAATAACCTCCTAAAATACCGCCTGAAGCGGGAGCAGTGTTAGTAGGATTATTATTCGGAGCATAGCCGAGAGAGCCACCATAGCCTCCCGCTTTTGTTGGCGTAGCTGTTCCGTCAATCAGGAAAAAACTAATGCCATCGGCACCAAGGCGGGGGGCCTGAGTATTCCCTAGATAAGCCTCATTACCTCTGTTATACGCATAGTAATCAAAGGTAACTCTCAGACCCTCAGTGGCAGAGATGGGGTTGTTGTAGATTACAAAAGCTGCTTGGTCAAAGCGGTTTGATGTTAATCTTAAAGTACCTGCTCCGTCTGGATCGCCAACCCCTAAAATGGGAATAACGCCGTTGGGGTTGGGTGTTGCACCTGCGGTTAAGCCTGGGTTAGGTGTGTTAGTGTTGCCAACTCCATATATCCAAGGCCCGACTACTGTTAGATCTTTAAAGTTTTCATTTACTAAAGTAGCAAGGACTGATGTATAGCCTTCTAGGACTTCTTTTTCAAAGGCTAATTCGGTATTTATTTGTCCTAGGGAAATTCCTAATTCCCAGTCGCCTCCTAAGGCTGCATTACCAGTTCGGTTGTTGGAAGCGGCAATATTTGCGCCAGTGAATTCCCTGATTTTGTGTATGAATTTCATGCCGGATTCGCCGGCGGCTACGTTACAGCCGTAAAGTAGAATGCTGGCGGATTCGCTAAGGGCTTTTCCCCACTGCTGCAATTGGCTGCTGTAGGTTTCTAGATTATCAATGTTGAGTTCTGTTGAGCCGATTTCTAATGCTGCTTCTCGGCCGTGAGAAACTATGTGCAGGCTGGTGATGCTGTTGCGCTGACCCAAAATTTCGGTGATTTGCTCGATCGCCTCCCTGGTTGGATTGAGTACAAATACTTCCGTTCCTGCTTTAACACCACCGATCAATTGCTCGTAATTTTCTACTCGGGTGTCAACAACCACTAGGGATTTTTGCGCTTCAGGTTCTGCTGTAGAGGTTGCTTTTTCAAAAAAGTTGTTGTTAGTGGCCATAATCCTAGATGTAGATGTTTTTACCGCTGAAAAATTGGGCAGATTGGAGATCATTTTCATCAAAAAAATTCGGTAAGTGGGTTGCGAGCCGTCTAAAGACGCGCTCGTGGGAAACGACGCGGGGATTTCAATAAGCGAGTCAATCTTTCCATTACACCGGGATTGCTAGATTCGGTGTAATGAATGTAGTGTACGAGCGGTAGGACAATTACCATCTCAAATTGTGCAACCCGCTCTCGCACAACGGTTTTGCTCTTTTCGCCTCTATCAAAGGTGTGATTTTAGCTTGCGCTTTAGTTAACGCCCGGTACTCGATCTAGGACACTGATTTAACCCAATAAGTCTGCTTAATCGTAAATTTCGCGATTCAAGGAACTAGCTTCCCATTCCGTGGTAGGCCTTTAACTCTTACCGTTAACGTGGTACCCAGGTACACATCTGGTCAATTGTGGTTTAAGTCTTAGGCTAGAAGCGAGGGTGTTTTTAGACCAGGGTGGTTGACTATTCCTTGATTGAGTTATCCGTTTTAACATACCCACCTTCAGGATATTCCATAAACAGCAAAATATAACTTTTCAAAAAAGTGTAAGTATAAAATTAAATTTATACTTACATATTTTTGGTGTGGAGATTTTAGGAAAGAATGGGACGGGAACTGTAGCGGGCGATCGCGAATTCCTAGGGCGACAAAGCACCGCAACTCCTACGCAAGCATTTTCGGGCTTTGACTGCGCCAGTTAATTCTTTTTATTTGAAAAGAGGCTATGCCAGAAAATGGAGAATTCGATCGCCCGTTACTTACGCCTTGCTGAAAAAAAAGGCAGTGATTCCGGTCACTCCACGGTTCTCAGTACGGTTATAGATATGATTTTTTGTTGAATCTTCACCGTAAGTCAACTTAAAAAATTGGTTTCCGAGAATTGGAAAATTTTTAATTTGAGATTCTATTTACTACTGTTACTCATGGGCATCGCTGCCAAATTTGCTTGTCGTGAACCTTTATCAAAAAAATCTCATAACGACAATAAAACCTACAAAAATTCACATAACGTAAGGCAAGTTAACACGAGCTACGAGTTGACAAGTTGCACTAATCTATGATATCTACTCCGCTAGCATCGAAATTGTAAAATCGAATCAACAGTCAATACTCAACTATCATTCAGTTTTTCGACCCCTCCTTCAACAGTCAACAGTCAACTATAATTCTGGTGCAACCGGAATTGATATGATTTCACTTATGGGGTGTTGGCAGCCAAAGGCAGTGAAGCGATCGCAGGATTTGAGAATTGAACGCGAGATTAGCACATAAAATTCTTTCAAACCCTACAGTATTGTTGAGTGTTGAGTGTTGAGTGTTGAGTGTTGAGTGTTGAGTGTTGAGTGTTGAGTGTTGACAACCGAAAAATTTTACACCTAATTTCCAGCTCCCAGATTCATCTGTGGAGTCAATTTTTAAATCTAAAATCTAAAATCTAAAATCTAAAATCGACTGACTGTTGACTGTTGACTACCCTCTTCTCTGTTCCCTCTTCCTTAGGCGCTACGGGATAGGTGCTTTGTGCAGGGCGCATCCGAAACATAGCTGCTGTGCTCACATAGCTATGTTTCGGATGCGCACCCTAGGGGATATGGCCAAAAATTGAGGGTGGGGCGATCGCACTTTCTCGGACTCCGCAACTCCCAATTGGGCGCTTTTTAAACGTTAGTTAATATCGAGTTCCCGCACTAAAAAAGCCCATTCATCTGCCAATTCTTCAATGATTTTCGCAGTAGGTTTGCCGGCACCGTGTCCCGCTTTGGTTTCGATCCGAATTAACACCGGTTTTTCTCCGGCGTGCATTTCTTGCAAAGCGGAAGCAAATTTAAAACTGTGGGCCGGAACTACTCGATCATCATGATCGGCAGTTGTAATCATTGTCGCCGGATAAGCCATTCCCGGTTTGAGGTTGTGCAGGGGAGAATAGCCGTAAATTGTGGAAAATTCTTCGGGATTTTCCGGCGAACCGTATTCAGAAGTCCAGGCCCAACCAATAGTAAATTTGTGGAAGCGCAACATATCCATAACTCCGACTGCCGGCAGTGCTGCACCGAACAATTCCGGCCGCTGAGTCATGCAAGCTCCCACTAATAAACCGCCGTTGCTGCCACCTGCGATCGCCAATTTTGCAGGTTTGGTGTACTTGTTTTCGATCAACCATTCAGCGGCGCTGATAAAGTCATCAAACACATTTTGCTTATTCAACTTTGTGCCTGCTTGGTGCCATGACTCGCCGTACTCGCCGCCTCCCCGCAAACAGGCTGTTGCGTAAACTCCGCCCATCTCCAACCACACGATTCTGCTAACAGAAAAACTCGGAGTTAGCGAGATGCCAAAACCGCCGTAGGCGTAAAGGTAGGTGGGGTTGTTGCCATCCAACTGCAAGCCTTTTTTGTGCGTGATAAACATAGGTACTTGCGTACCGTCTTTGCTCGGGTAAAATACTTGTTTTGTCTCGTAATCCTCGGGATTGAAATCAACATTTGGTTGCCGATAAATCGTACTTACATCTGTCACCATATTGTAGTGGTAGATGATGTTGGGCGCAGTGAAACTCGTGTAAGCATAAAAAGTTTCAGTGTCGTGCCGCTTGCCGCCGAATCCTCCCGCCGAACCGATTCCGGGCAAAGCAACTTGTCGCACGAAAGAGCCGTCTAAGTTGAAGATTTTAATCTGCGTGTAGGCGTCTTTCAGGTAAGAAGCGACAAATTGATTATTCAGGAGGCCAATGCCTCCGAGGGTTTCGGCTGCTTCAGGGATGATTTCTGCGAACCTCCCCTCAATCGCCCCCTTACCAAGGGGGGGCGACGGGGGGGTTTCATCACCAGCGAGGGATGAGGGAGGTGGGTTGTTGGTGTCGATCGCAATTACGCGGCCCAACGGTGCATTCAAGTCTGTTTGAAGCCAGAAAAGAGAGCCATCATTGTCAATGAAACTGTACTCAGCCTCGAATTCGTTAATTAGTTCTACAACGGTTGATTCCGGTGCCGTCAAATCCTTGTAGAAAATCAAGTTTTTCGTTTCCGTTCCCTGCCAAACAGAGATAATTAAGTAACGGCCATCTTCGGTAACGCCGCCGCTAAATCCCCACTCTTTCTGGTCGGGTCGCTCATAGATTAATACGTCTTCAGATTGCGGCGTGCCGATTTTGTGGTAAAACAGTTTTTGGTAATAATTAACGTCTTCGTGCTTGCTTTTTTCGTTGGGTTCATCGTAGCGGCTGTAAAAAAAGCCTTTACCGTCGTGAGTCCAGGATGCTCCTGAAAATTTAATCCACTTTAAATGGTCTGATAAATCTTTGCCAGTTGCCACATCACGGACCTTCCATTCCTGCCAGTCGGAACCGGAAGTTGACAAACCGTAGGCCATGAGTTTACCGTCTTCGCTGATAGCTACGCCACCCAAAGCAACGGTTCCGTCTTCAGAGAGAGTGTTGGGGTCAATTAAAACTTGTGGTTCGCCGTCGAGGGATGTTAACGTGTAGAGTACCGATTGATTTTGCAAGCCGTCATTCTTGTAGTAGAAATAGCGATCGCCTTCTTTGAAAGGTATGCCGTATTTCTCGTAATCCCAAAGTTGAGTCAGGCGCTGTTTGATTTTTTCCCGCGCCGGAATTTCGCCCAGATAGCCAAAGGTAACTTGATTTTGGGCTTCCACCCAAGCTTGGGTTTCCTCTGAGTCGGGGTCTTCTAGCCACCTGTAGGGGTCGGGTACATTGACGCCGTGGTAGTCGTCTGTTTGGTCGATTTTGCGGGTTGTGGGGTAGCTTAAAGGTCGATCGAACTGGGCCATGATTTTTTACTTTCGGTAACTTTTTCCAGTTTAGCCTTTCGCGGCAGTGACGACAGAGAACAACCACACCCAACAGCAAATACCAAATACCCGACAGGTTGAAACCTCTCGCTACACAGACAAAACCCGCCGGCGCGGGTTTCATATCTTACAAATTAGTCATTGCCAACCTCAGCCAAGCAATCGCAAAAGCTTAGGATAAAAATATCGTCGCATCAATTGTGAACTCTTCCACCTCTCTCCTCTTCCTTCGTGTCCTTCGCGTCTTCGCGGTTCATTTCTCTTACTTTCCCATCAACCATCACCCATTTTCAACTAATCCAACTCTCTCCTTCCTTCCAAAGCGCGAGCCAATGTAACCTCATCAGCATATTCCAAATCTCCCCCCATCGGCAAACCAAAAGCTATACGCGTCACCAGAGTAAAAGGTTTTAATAAGTGACCGATATAAAGAGTAGTAGTTTCGCCTTCCACGCTGGGACTAATAGCAATAATTACTTCCTTAATCTTTTGCTGGTTGACGCGCCGGACTAACGGTTGAATGTTCAATTGTTCCGGCCCAATTCCATCCATCGGCGAGATAACGCCGCCAACAACGTGATATTTGCCCATATATTCCCGCGTTTTTTCTAAAGCGATTACGTCGCGGGAATCTGACACTACACAAATGGTATGAATGTCGCGGTTGGTATTGCGGCAAATTTCGCAAACAGGGTCAGCAGATAAGTGAAAGCATACTTGACAGAAACCTACTTGCTGTTTGGCATCAATCAAAGATTTAGCTAGGGCTTGCACGTCTTCTTCCGGTCGCTTCAAAATATGTAAAGCTAAACGCTGGGCTGTTTTTGGGCCGATTCCGGGTAAGCGCTGCAATTGTTCGATTAAACGAGCTAAAGGTCGAGTGTACATTAAAAATTGGCGGTAATTGGTAAGATCATTTCTGGTTGATTCGCGACTATATAATTTGCGCGATGTAGGGGCGGGTTTTACCAACCATCTATGTTTAAAACTAAGTATATCATAAACCAGTCCCGCCCATACACTGAGGAATATTGACTAATTTACCCTCCACTAATTTTAGCTTTGTAGCCTAACTTTGTGATAAGTTCTAGCAGTTTTTGCTTGTGTTCGCCTTGAATTTCGATTTCATTATCTTTGACTGTGCCACCAGTACCGCATTGAGCTTTTAGCTGTTTGGCTAGAGTTGCTAATGTTTCGGGTTTTTCCTGAAAGCCGCTGATGATTGTAACTGTTTTGCCGCCGCGTCCTTTGCGGGATGCTTCGATTTTGAGGTTTTGTTGATTTGGGGGGATTTCTTGTATTCCTCGTTGGAGGGCGGCGGAGTTGTCAACGTTCCCAAATTCGGAGTAAACTATTCGTTTTCCTGATTGGTTATTGGAATTGGAATTTTTGGGTTTTGATGTACTCATAGTAGTTTGGTATGTGGGAATTTTCTGGGGTGGGGCGGGTTTATTTGGCTTGTCTGCACGATGTGAAATTGTTGGTGAACCCGCCCCGGAGGCAATTGATTCTCTGGTGGGCTTAAGGACGATCGCACATTCCCCGGTTTCAATTGAATTATATCGTTTACGGTTGTTTCTGGAGGATTTAACCGCAGAGGGCGCAGAGGAAGAGATCAGAGGGATGGATAATTCTGATGTTAAGGGATTTGATGTTAGCGCGGGATTTAATTTTATCTACAGTGGTGGCTTTTCGTAAAAACCCGGTTTCTGACCACCCGTGCGTACATCCTAATCTAGTAAGTGCGATCGGATGCAAGCGTAAAAAACCCGACTTCTTTAAGGAGTCGGGGTTCTAAGTTTTTCATATTTCTCTTTAATTAGTTTCCAAGCGCGAGTGGGGAGGGCTTCATTATATACCCCATAAGCTGTTGCGGCATTTAAATTGTATGTCAAAAAAAATCAAAGTCTTGTGGGGTGGGCGTCCCGCCCGCCCTAAATATACAATTTAAATGCGCGACAGCTTACAGCGCAATAGACCTCTTGCAAAAGTCCTTTTCATCAATTGATGGGACGGGCAAGATGCCCATCCCACAAACTTGTGGAAGTTATTTAATTCTCATTCCTAAACACATTTGGCAAAAAGCTAGGCTGTGGTTGACGCCTTCTGCGGCTGCTTCTTGCACGTAATTTTGAGGTAAATTGGGAAAGGCTGCCAGCGCTTTGCTGTTAGTTGTGGTGATAAATATTGCTCAGACAAACTCAGAATACCGGCACGAAGAAAGTGTCTATGCCTCGCTGCCGCAATTCGGCTACTAATAAATCCCGAGTTAAGCTGTTGGGGCATTTAAATTGTATGTCAAAAAAAATCAAAGTCTTGTGGGGTGGGCGTCCCGCCCGCCCTGAATATACAATTTAAATGCGCGACAGCTTAGCATCATTTCTTGGGCTTCGGTTGTGCCAAATGCGATCGCCCCCGAGTCGCGCCTCCTTCAAACCCGCCCTGTCCGGCTGAAACAAAAATACAACCCCTTTAATAAAACCCTCAACCTTGCAGTTACTTGAGTGTCTGCTTTTTAGTCTGGGGTTTTATTTTACCGCAAAGGCGTATATTTTATTATTGCATAACAGGTTTGTAGTTGCGCTATTGGTGGGGGTTTTCATCCCTTAGGACAACTACAAACTTATTTATCCGCTTGCTGATTACATTTTTACAGCGGGGCTAGTCGAAGGTTTCGGCGACTTAATTTCCTGGGAAACTGCACGGGCGCGGTAGAGTTTAGCAACGGCTTGCTCGCACTTAGACAAATCCGACTCTATCTCTGTCAAAATGGCAGTTGATACCGGATCTGTGAACTTCACCCGCAGGTTGTTAATATCCACAACACCGGTTTGCAAATCACCCAGAGTGCTCCGCAGCAAGAAGGTTTCATCGGTTCCTTGCATCGACGCTTTTAATTTAGCGTATTTGTCAGCAATTTGGGCGGGAATTGAGGGTTTTTCGCCGAAATAGTTGAGGCGGTTTTCGATAGCGAGGATGTGGTGCTGTTTATTTTGAATCATTTCTGCAAGGAGCGATCGCAAATCGCTGTCTTGGGTTTTTTCCGCATAATTTTGAAAGGCTTCGCCAGAATAGCGTTCCCCTGCGAGGGCGGTATTCAAACCTTTAACAATGTCGCCTTGTGTTGAGCCACCCCAACCATTAGCTAATTTCCACCATTCTGCATTTGTGTCAGTTTCTTCTGGCAAACCGACTTCTTTTCCGCCGTAACCGAGGCGAGCCAGAATTGCGGTAGTAAATATTGCTAAATCTCCCGGTTGGCGGGAAGTGATCAAGTTGCCGTCAACTACTAAAGCTTCGTTGATATAGTGAGCTCCGGCATTGATCATGTCTTTTTTAATTGACAAGAAACCTGTGGCTTTTTTGTCTTTTAACAAGTCGGCTTCAATCAAAACTTGCGGGCCGTGGCAAACAGCAGCGACGATTTTTCCTTGCTCAAATGCTTCTCGTACAAACCTTACTGTATTGGGATTAGTCCGCATTAGATCGGGAGCCATACCGCCGGGAATTATCACTGCTGCGAATTCTGCAGGCACTGCTTCAGTAGTAGTTCCGTCAGCTTGCATGGCAAGTTTTCCGTGTTTGCCTGCATACTTTTCGTTTGTCCGGGAACCGAGGACAACTACTTCAAATCCTGCTTGTTTTAAGGCATTGTAAGGAACCAGAAATTCCGAATCTTCAACTGCATTTTCGATGAGTATGGCAACTCGTTTCGTTTGGGCTTTGTTATCGGCTGTCATTATCACTTTCCCTCAAGGTACCATTTTCTATCAACTTAATTCATTTGTTGCTGTTTTGGCCTCTTGCTAAAGTGATAAATTAGTGGGTGGGCAAATGTGCGATCGTGAGTCTTTGGAGGTAGTCGTAAAGTGCCCAATGCACACCCTACAATTAGATGTTTTGTGCAAGTTGTACGATCGCATCAATGCACGTAAGAGGCTCCATTAATATCGATCGTAGTCCCGGTAGCGTGCTCCGCCAAACCCGACGCTAAAAACGCGATAACATTGGCAACATCTTGAGGAGGAGCGATTTTGCCGATCGGGATATCGCGAATAACATCAGCTTCGCCGCACTTTTGAATAAACTGATTAGACATTTCTGTACTGACAAATCCCGGTGCAACTGTAAAAGCCAAAATATTATCAGCCGCAAACCCTCTAGCAATGCTGCGAGTTAAAGCCACAATAGCACCTTTTGACGCGGCGTAGTGCAGATAATTCGGGTCATCGCCGCGAAAAGCAGCGCGACTTGCTATATTAATAATTGTACCTCCACGGCGAGTTTTAAAATAAATAATTGCTTCCCGGCACAAGTCGGCAACTGCAACTAAATTAACTTGTAGAGTTTGCTGCCAAGCTGACGACCAAATATCGAACTCGTCCTCTATACCTGCTGACTGCATAATTCCAGCATTGTTAACTATAATATCAATATGACCGCGCCATTTTAAAGCATCTTGCCACAAAATCGAGGCTACGTTTTCCAGCATCAAATCTGCTGCTAATAAATAACATCGATCGCGCGCCACACTTGCTGCTACCGCTTCAGCTTCAGTTTGACTGCGAAAGTAATGCAAAATCACCTCAGCCCCAGCATTAACCAAAGTCCGAACCGTCACTGCACCAATCCCCTTCGAGCCGCCAGTTACTAAAATTACCTTTCCGGTTAAATCAATCATTTTTCTATCTCTATCTCTATTTTTTCTCTTTCTCTGCGCCCTCTGCGCCCTCTGCGGTTAATAAAAAAATAAATCCCCTTCAAAAACGAATAAGAATTGCTGTATCATATAGCAAATTCCATATAAATGTGACAGAAAATTGAGTCAGCCTTGTAGCAGCGGGCGATCGACTCTTGGAGGCCTGCCGACAGGGCGCACGCCCTCGGCAATCAGCCCGCTGGCCCGCCGTGCGATCGACCCGCTTTACGTCATTAAAGCCTTATTTTTTGATTTTTCTTTATGGGAGATATAGCCACTCCTTACAGGACTATAGCTTCTTTGTCCTTAAACTCGATAACTAAACGGGATTCGGGATCAGAGGCAGAATTAACTCCATAATTTGGTCATACTTAAAGTTATTGACCGAATCAATTAGCGCACTGGAAAGGGTTGGTTTAGATGCGGGAATTTGTTTGATCAACTCGTTCATGACTTCGGTATCAAGATCGTAGGCAGCTTGAAACATTTCTTCTAACCACTGAGAGGACATCACGGCTATATCTTCTGGAGATAAAGTGTCAACACCTAGTTGTTGGGGCTCTTTTCCTACCACTGTGTAGATGTACTCTACTCCCAAGTGTTGAGCGAGTTTGTCAAAAACCAGCCTTTCCTGAAAGGGCTTGCTGATAAAGTCGTCACAACCAGCCATCAGAACTTTCTCTCGATCTTCTTCAAAAACACTGGCAGTTAAAGCAATAATCACAGTCTCTTGTCCCTGAGGGTGTTCTCTAATGCGTTTGGTAGCTGTGTAGCCATCCATAATCGGCATTCGTAGATCCATCCAAATCAGGTGTGGGAACCAACTTTCCCAGATTTCGAGTGCTTCAACTCCCTGTGTTGCTTCGCGCACTTCAAAACCGACTGAGGTAAGGAGTTTGACCAATAAGCGGCGATTTTCCTCTAAATCTTCAACAACAAGGATGCGGTAAGTTGGTTGTCCTGCAGCTATACCAATCACTCTTTGTTTAGGCAATTCTGAGGCAAGGCAGACTGTTTGAGGTAACTTTACCCCAAGTTCAAAGTAAAAAATGCTGCCCCGATTCAATGTGCTTTGAACCCGAATCTGACTACCCATGAGTTGGACAAATCTTTGGCTGATAGCTAGACCTAGACCAGTACCTTGATTCAATTTATTCCCAGCTTCAGCTTGCACGAACGCCTTAAATAAGCTGTCAATTTCTGTTGGATAAATTCCCACTCCAGTATCCTCAACTTCAAAACATAGGCGACAGGACGTTTGATCGCTCTGTTCCGATCTTACTCGTAAGGTGACGCTTCCTTGCTTAGTAAACTTAATCGCATTACCGAGCAGATTGACTAAGACTTGATACAGTTTTTTCTCATCGGTATGCACAAATTGGGGAAGATTGGGGTCTCGCTCGACAATTAGTTTCAATCCTTTCGATTGCGCTTTAAATTGCAACATTTCTTCAATAGAATTCAGCAATTTTTTTAGATCGAAGTCAGAAAGAGAGAGTGTCATCTGTCCGCTCTCAATTTTGGATAAATCTAAAATGTCGTTAATCAATTCCAATAAATGTTCGCCGCTACGATTGACGATCGCCAGATCGTTTTGGAGTTCGGGAGTCAGAACAGGATCGTAACTCATCAATTGCGTAAATCCCAAAATAGCATTGAGAGGAGTACGGAGTTCGTGGCTCATATTGGACAGGAACATACTTTTGGCTCGGTTGGCTGTTTCTGCGGCTTCTTTAGCTTGCTGAAGTTCCAACTCCGCTTGTTTGCGATCG
>NZ_JANMZH010000567.1:0-2020 GCF_031383065.1 Microcoleus sp. OTE_8_concoct_300
AAAAAACCAAGAACCTACCGTAATCTCGCCCGAAAAGATTACTTATTAATAGCCAAACAAAGAAGACCATCCCGCCACAAAAAAAGACAGGCAATTAAAAAACAACTTCAATATATCAAAAGAAACCTCGCTCATATTGAACAGCTAATCGATTCAGGTGCGACCCTAGAAAGTTTGAACAAACAGCAATATAAAACCTTGCTAGTCCTCACAGAAGTCACTCGCCAACAACAGTGGTTATTTGATAACAATAAACAGAGCATTGAGGATAGAATAGTAAGTTTAAGTCAACCCCACATTCGTCCTATAGTCAGAGGAAAAGCAGGGAAAAGCGTAGAGTTTGGAGCTAAACTATCGGCCAGTTGTTTTGAAGGATATGTATTTTTAGACCGGATGAGCTGGGATAATTTTAACGAATCAGGGGACTTAAAAGCCCAAGTAGAAGCTTATTATAGATTCACGGGATACTATCCAGAGTCAGTTCATGCAGATCGCATTTACCGTACAAAGGAAAACCGAGCATGGTGTAAAGAAAAAGGAATTAGAATCAGTGGACCGACCTTAGGAAGACCTCCAGCAAATGTGAGTAAAGCAAAAAAGAAGCAAGCTTTAGAAGATGAAAGAATTAGAAATACAATCGAGGGCAAATTTGGGCAAGGAAAACGAAGATTCGGTCTCAATCGAGTGATGGCTAAACTTGATAATACATCTGGTACAGTTATTGCAATTACTTTTTTGGTCATCAACCTTACTACCTGGTGGCGCCGGGTTTTTTGTGTGTTTTTATGTCTATTTGGAAAAAGAACACCTGTGTTTGGGTTGAAGATAATCCCCAATTATAAATGGGGGGACTCGATACAGAAAAAACTTATATTTAACCAAGCTTGAATATATCGATCACTCCTGTTCTTAGTTTGCGATCGATTATTCAGCAAACCCTAAGTAATTTGTACCAAATCGAGCCAAGCGGTCTTTGTGTTCAACCAACAGAATATCGTAGTCATCCTGCTGTAGCAGTGTTTCCAACTGCTTTCTGTGATCGTTCAATCCGCTGCCGATTTCTTTTACATTTCTAACGATTTGATAACCGTTAGCAATTGCGTATTCAGTCAGCCTCTCTGATTGGCGGTTAAGATTTTCTTTGTTTTCGGAGGAAGAAACTCTGCTATAAATAGCGACTCGATTCTTCTTGACCTCGGTGGATAATGTCTGTGGCACGTAATCCACGATGATTAAACCACTTTCTGTTTGTCGCGCTGGATGTGGTAGTTTATTTGCCTTCCACCACCGCCACGCAGTTGTGTAACTTATGCCTATTGCTTTGGCGTAGTCAGGTAGTTTCATTTTTAACCTCCTGACTACATATTACCATTCTTGCTTACTATTGCTTATAAGCTTAATGAAGTTTTACAATACCATCTTGCTCAATGGCTTCGATCGCTTTTTTCGCAGCTCGTAACTATAGGGTTTGGGCATGGGGGGCGATCGCAAAACAGAAATCTCGACTACAAAATTAGCAACTTTTTGATGTCTTGTCTGTTCAATTGAGGATGATCTTGCGGAACTGGTGGCGATAACTGATGCCAGTGCCAACCTCGCGGACTCTTACTCTCGATCGCCCCTAACCCTCGCGACGTTAATACAGCCAACTCGAGCCCCCGTCAGATCGCGCGCGATCGTGGACTCTGGGTAACCACCCTCACACTCAAGCGAGTCCGCCTCTGTTTCAAGGAGAGCGAACGTGAGCCTCAACCCACATTCTATGTCCGGCGGCGGTTGCCATACCTCAAAGGTTGTGTTTTTAGAAAGCAATACTCCGGACAGTTTTGGGAACGAGACTACAAGCTTTACAGGGCAAGGATCATAAATAAAGTCGAATTTAGGACTTACGCATTGACAAAATAACCAAACAGTGAATTGATAAATATAGGTCGTCTACTTTCTAGGTATCGGACAATGAGAAAAATAACTAAACCCTCTACGGCACAATGCAATATAGACCTTTACACCTTATTTTTGT
>NZ_JANMZH010000280.1:0-9082 GCF_031383065.1 Microcoleus sp. OTE_8_concoct_300
AGGCAGATTTTTCTGAACTAACTATAACAGACATCAAAGCCTACCTTACTTTTCCGACAGATAGATAATTAGCCGCCGATTTGAGACATTGTGCGGCTGTAATTTCCTTGAGTAGTTCCCGAATCCCGCTGCTTGAAATTAATCTCCGGTTTAATATTCAATATCTGCTGCACTCGATCGCGCAATTCGCCTGTAGACACCCCATTCCGTAAAGCAGTTTTTAAGTCAATTTGCCCCGTTTCGTTCAGCAGACAAGGCCGCAGCCACCCGTCAGCAGACAAACGCATCCGGTTGCAGCGATCGCAAAAACACTCGGACATTTGGCTGATAAATCCTAAAGTGCCTTTCGCCCCCGGAATTTGAAACACATCCGCCGGCCCGTTACCGCGCACTCCCGACTCGGCTAACCCGTATTTGTCGCTAATTTGTTGCCGCAATTCGGCCGATGCTACCCAACCCTTATCGCCAAATAACTCCCCATTGCCGATCGGCATAAACTCAATAAAACGAACGTGCCAATTCCGGTTAATAGTTAATGCAGCCAAATCCAATATTTCGCTGTCATTCACACCGGGAATTACCACAACATTCAGTTTTAGCGGGTCGAATCCTGCTTGATAAGCCGCTTGAATTCCCTCCCAAACCTGCGTCCATCGCGATCGTCCCCGACTGCCAATTATCTTATCAAAAGTCTCCGGTTCCAGCGAATCCAAACTAATATTAATCCGGCGCAAACCAGCATTGTAGAGATTTTCCGCCATAGACGCCAGCAAAAAGCCATTGGTTGTCATTGACAAATCTCGCGTTTGGGGCATAGAGGCGATCGACCTCACCAAATCCACCACCCCAGGGCGCAGCAGCGGTTCCCCACCCGTCAACCGAAACTTAGTAAATCCCACGGGTATAAAAACTTCCCGCAGCAGAGTTAGCAATTCCGAGTGAGTTAACAACTGCTGCTGCAATACATAGTCCAACTCGCTACCTTCCGGCATACAGTAGAGACAGCGGAAGTTGCAGCGGTCTATTAAACTAATCCGAAGGTAGTCTACGGCATTCATGTCAATAACTTGTAACATTATTTAATTATAAATGCTGACTCGATTTTCTGCAATTATTGATAGAGAGCAATAAACCTGCATCAATTTCTTTTCACCTTCCCCCTCCTCTCTTACTCTGCGCCCTCTGCGCCCTCTGCGGTTAATAAAAAAAATCTCATTCCCAACTCAAATAAACTTGCTAAATATATGTTCTTTGAATTTGAAGCTGATTTTGTGGAAGCTCTGCGCTGTATCCCCATGCAGGTACGTCTCAAGTTAGATACTTGCGGCATTAAATTAAAGTTGCAGGATTGGAATCATTTTAACCAAGCAGAACGGCAAACTCTTGTAGAGTTACCTTGCTTGACAAAAGCAGAAATTATTGACTACCGAGAACAGCTAAATCAAATATTAATTCAACAGACAGGCAAACCGGGAACGGATTTGGCGGTTGATGAAAATCCCCCCTGGATGGATGCTGCAACTGTACCCGAGTCGGTTTCTGCAAAAGCGCAAGAGCTCGGCTTCACAATTACTTTGGGACAGTGGGCGAGTTTGCAGCCGCTACAGCGATTTGCTTTGATTAAGCTTAGTCGATCGAGCCACGAGAATAAAAATTTCATCCCAGCGGTTAAAGAGTTTGGCATTATTGAATAATATCTAATTTCTACTCGTTACCGGGCGAGGCAGAGCCTCTGGATATCGGTTCCCAGGCAGAGCCTAGGAACCAGTAATAATCCCAGGCAAAAAGTTCGTAGTGAGGACTGAATTCCTTATTAACACTTATACTTCAAGCAATAAGGCGAGCAGTACACACCTGTTTAAATTCAATTAAAGCAATTAATATCAATCGTCGTAGCGACAATCCCAATCAGACAAATTTGTCTCCTCCTCCAGCATAAAATCACTGGATTCTTGTAACAATCCTACATTACCGTTTTCGTCTCGCCGGCACAACTCCCAATTTACAATAAAATAGTCACAAGCGGTAAACTCAACATAACGACCGGGTTCACCAGGTTTTTGCCCGTCAAGCCAAATAGTAACTGCTGCATTAGGTTCCCGCCGCCATCCTTCTTCCTCATCTAATTCGTAGTTTTCTTGATAAACTTTGAGTTTGCTGGCATCATATTCAATGCGAGCACAATCTAACGCATAAAGACAAGATTGAATCAACTTCATATCCAGCATCACCACTCCTCCATTTTTTATGAGTCAATTACAAGTACAAGCACATCGTTACTCGTTAGCAGGCTCTGCCTGGTAACGCAGATGCTTTGGCTCTGCCTCTAATTTACTTTTGGCAGCAGTCCTCCGATAAACATTGCTCCACCCCTCCCTAATTGATATTCTAGGTTGAGAGGGCGGCTTAAGATATCTGAGAGATTGACCGATCGAGGATCGTCGAACTCCGACACGAGTAAACTTTTCTAGGGCGCAGAGGCCAAGAAGAGATAGTTACCTCATCAATTCGCCCGATCGTCCTCTGTCCCCATCTCACTAAGTGAGGCTTCCTTAGTGAGAAACAGGAGAACAATGTGTAAAAAAGTGCGGTCTGGCGGTATGAGAGGTAGGGTGAGGTCGATCGGACATTTAACGGGTTGAGGTTTCCGAAGCGCCAGACACCAAATTTCGGAAATATGATTAATTTTATTTTAAGTATTGTTACCGCAGCGTGGTATTATTTTTCTGAGTTTGCAAAGCACTCGCCTGCTACCTGCATTAGTTTCTGAGCTTCGTGAACACGCAAAACACACCCACCGAACCCACACTAGCAAACGAGGATATTCCTCAAGCTGGTACAGTCTCAACAGTCTCGACAGTCTCGTCCGAGACAAGCAATCCCATGCAAGACTTTTATCGCCTCCAACAAGAGTTGTTGGCGTACACCCTTGCTTTTACGGCGATTATTTTTATCTCCGTTTGGATTTTTTACTCGCTCAATATTGCCCTAAATTATTTGCTTGGGGCGAGCACAGGTGTGGTTTACTTAAAGATGTTGGCTAGAGACGTTGAACGAATCGGCAGCCAAAATCAGCGCATCAGCAAGACAAGGCTCGGTGTGTTTTTCGCGGTGATGATAGTAGGAACACAGTGGAATCAGCTACAGATTTTACCGATATTTTTGGGATTTCTGACTTACAAAGCTGCGCTGATGGTTTACGTGATCCGAAGTGCATTAGCACTAGACTACAGGTAGGTCAGGCAATTCGAGCAAAACTCAACTCATCGATTTGTATGGGGAAGCCCGTTGAATGGCAATGCTTGACGTTCTAAACACCTTTAATCGTTTCCCCCTCGCCAAATTGGAAGTTGGCCAGCAGTTGTACTGGCAACTGGGCAATCTGAAAGTGCACGGGCAGGTTTTTCTAACCTCGTGGTTTGTAATTGCCGTTTTAGTCGTAGTTTCGATTTTAGGAACCAGCAAAATCCAGCGAATTCCCAGCGGAATGCAAAATTTTATGGAGTATGCGCTGGAATTTATTCGGGACTTGGCTAAAAACCAAATTGGGGAAAAAGAATATCGCCCTTGGGTACCGTTTATTGGTACATTATTTCTGTTCATCTTTGTGTCAAACTGGTCAGGCGCTCTAATTCCTTGGAAGCTAATTAAGCTGCCATCAGGTGAATTGGGAGCTCCTACCGCTGACATCAACACCACGGTAGCATTTGCACTGCTGACTTCTCTAGCATATTTTTATGCAGGTCTCAGCAAAAGCGGCTTGGGGTATTTCGCCCACTATGTTGAACCGGTGCCTTTCATGCTGCCGTTCAAAATCATAGAAGATTTTACTAAGCCTCTGTCCCTGAGTTTCCGTTTGTTTGGCAACATTCTTGCTGACGAATTGGTGGTCGGAGTGCTAGTGTTGCTAGTGCCTTTATTTGTTCCTCTGCCAGTAATGGTTCTGGGACTATTTACCAGTGCAATTCAAGCTTTGATTTTTGCAACCTTAGCCGCAGCCTACATTGGTGAAGCTTTAGAAGGCGGTCACGGCGAAGAACACCACGATTAATTAACGAAAAACGAGGAAGAATGAGGGAGGAAAAAATAAATTTCTGAACTTAAACTTTCTGGCGTAAAATCGGACAATACTGTAGACTTTCGGCTCTCAATTTTGTACTTTAGATAAGGAAAATCATCATGAACCCAACAGTTGCTGCCGCTTCCGTAATTGCCGCCGCTTTGGCAGTAGGTTTAGCTGCAATCGGCCCTGGCATTGGTCAAGGAAATGCAGCAGGTCAGGCTGTAGAAGGGATTGCCCGTCAGCCGGAAGCAGAAGGTAAAATTCGCGGCACCTTGCTGTTGAGTTTGGCGTTCATGGAAGCGCTCACAATTTACGGTTTGGTCGTAGCCCTAGTGCTGCTGTTTGCCAACCCCTTCGCATAATAATTTGAAATTTTAGATTTGAGGTTTTGGCGATTCTAATCCAAAATCTCAAATCTAAAATCGATTAAGCGAATTAGATGGAAGCCGTCAAAAAATCATGATGCACTGGACAGTATTACTAGCAGTTGAAGAAGCGGCTAAGGAAGGGGGACTGTTTGATATAGATGCTACGCTGCCTCTGATGGCGGTGCAGTTTTTAATTCTAGTCGCAGTCTTGAATGTAATTTTTTACAAGCCGCTGAGCAAGTCAATTGACGATCGCGCCGATTACATTCGCAACACTCAAGTCTCCGCCAAAGAACGCTTGGCAAAAGCTCAGCAACTAGCGCAGCAGTACGAGCAAAAACTGGGAGAAACTCGCAAACAGTCTCAATCAGTAATTGCTGCTGCTCAAGCTGATGCCCAAAAAATTGGGGCAGCAAAAGTAGCTGAGGCTCAACAAGAAGCTCAAGTCGCGCGAGAAAAGGCTGGGCAAGAAATAGAGCAGCAAAAGCAAGAAGCAATGCGCTCACTAGAACAACAAGTAGACGCGCTCAGCGGCCAAATTCTCGAAAAGCTATTAGGGCAGTCGCTGGCCAAATAGCGAGACCGAAGAGTTTGAGATTTTTGAGGGAATCTCAAATCTAAAATCGGTTCACCCAATCTGCACGCGCAATTATGGAAGAGTATCATGGGGACTGTTTTATTGCTAGCCACAGAAGCTAGCGGCGAAGGTGGTTTCGGTTTAAATTTCGATATTTTAGAAACCAACCTGATTAACCTGGTCATTATTATTGCAGTGCTGTTTTATTTCGGGCGCGGATTTGTAGGTAAAATCCTGACTGAAAGGCGTTCGGCCATCCAAGAGGCGATTCAAGATGCAGAAAAACGCCAAAAAGATGCAGCAGCAGCTCTAGCAGAGCAACAGCAAAAATTGACTCAAGCGCAAGCAGAAGCGGAACGAATTCGTGCCGCTGCTGAAGAAACTGCCAAGAAAGCAAAAGAAGCAATTCTAGCTCAGGCGGCGCAGGACGTTGAACGCATGAGAGCAACAGCAGGTCAAGAGTTGGAAGCGGAGCGGGAAAGAGCGATCGCCCAACTGCGATCGGCGGTTGTATCTCTGGCATTAGCAAAGGTGGAAAGCCAGCTAAAAACTAGCTTGGACGACAGCGCTCAACACCAATTAATCGATCGCAGCATTGCGTTACTGGGAGGCTAAAACGTGAGTAAAGTCAGCACAGAAGTCTTACAGCCTTACGCATCTGCCTTGATGTCACTGGCTCAGTCCAACAATCTCTCAGAGAAGTTCGGCGAAGACATTCGTTCCTTGCTGAGCCTGCTAGAAGGTTCGGAAGACTTGCGTCAATTTTTAGGCAATCCGCTGGTAAAACCGGATGCTAAAAAAGCCGTGATTCAGCAAATAGCGGGTGAAGAAATGAGCCCCTTGATGCACAGCTTTCTGAAGCTATTAGTAGACAAAGGAAGAATTCTTTTTTTAGAAGGAATTGGCAAACAATACTTGGCAAGGCTCCGAGAACTCAACCAAACAGTATTGGCTGAAGTTACATCGGCAGTGCCGCTTTCAGACGCTCAACAGCAGACTGTTCGCGAGAAAGTGCAGGCGATGACCAGCGCTCGTCAAGTAGAAATTGAAACCAAAATAGACGCAGATTTAATCGGCGGTGTGATAATCAAAGTAGGCTCTCAAGTAATTGATGCCAGCCTGCGGGGACAATTGCGGCGTCTGGGAATTCGCTTGAATTCCTGATTTAAGGAAGCAGGAAGTTCGGCAACGAGCAATGTACGGGATGTAACGGATAGAAGAAAGAAGGAAGAAAGAACAAGGGAAGAATCAAACAGGAAATAGGAATAAATTAATTTCTGTTTGCGAGTGGTTATTCTCAAAGGCTTATTACCAAATCCCAATTCTTTCTTGCCGAAAACATCGACTGAGAACTGACAACTAACAACTGACAACTGACAGATAATAACTAACATGGCAGCAATCAGACCTGACGAAATTAGCAGCATTATTCGCCAGCAAATTGAGCAGTACGACCAAGATGTAAAAGTCTCTAACGTCGGTACTGTTCTGCAAGTAGGCGACGGCATTGCCCGGATTTATGGCTTGGATAAAGCTATGTCTGGGGAATTGCTAGAATTTGCCGACGGCACCGTGGGCATTGCACTGAACCTCGAACAAGATAACGTGGGTGCAGTGTTGATGGGCCAAGGCCTCGGCATTCAAGAAGGTTCGGCAGTTACTGCTACGGGCAGAATTGCTGAAGTCCCCGTGGGTGAAGCAATGTTGGGACGGGTAGTTGATGCTTTGGCCCGTCCGATTGACGGCAAAGGAGAAATTAAAACTACTGAATCTCGCTTGATTGAATCTCCGGCACCGGGGATTGTTTCTCGCCGTTCTGTTTACGAACCGATGCAAACAGGAATTACCGCTATTGATGCGATGATTCCGGTGGGAAGAGGACAGCGGGAACTGATTATCGGTGACAGACAAACTGGTAAAACTGCGATCGCGATCGACACGATTATTAACCAAAAATCCGAAAACGTGATCTGCGTTTACGTGGCGATCGGTCAAAAAGCTTCTACAGTAGCTAACATCGTCAACGTCCTGCAAGAAAAGGGCGCGATGGACTACACGATCGTCGTAGCAGCCAACGCTAGCGACCCCGCAACCCTGCAATACTTGGCTCCCTACACAGGTGCTAGCTTAGCCGAGTATTTCATGTACAAAGGCAAGCACACTTTGGTCATTTACGATGACCTTTCCAAACAAGCACAAGCTTACCGCCAAATGTCTCTGTTGCTGCGCCGTCCTCCCGGTCGCGAAGCTTATCCGGGAGACGTGTTTTACCTGCACTCTCGCTTGCTAGAACGCGCTGCTAAATTGAGCGACGATTTGGGCGAAGGCAGCATGACTGCTTTGCCAATTATCGAAACCCAAGCTGGTGACGTTTCTGCTTACATTCCGACGAACGTAATTTCGATTACCGACGGTCAAATCTTCCTTTCTTCTGACTTGTTTAACGCTGGTTTGCGTCCGGCAGTAAACCCCGGTATTTCGGTATCGCGGGTAGGTTCGGCGGCTCAAACTAAGGCTATGAAAAAAGTAGCCGGTAAGGTGAAACTGGAATTGGCGCAGTTTGAAGAACTGGCAGCATTTTCTCAGTTTGCTTCTGACTTGGATAAAGCTACTCAGAATCAATTGTCGCGCGGTCAGCGCTTGCGGGAACTGTTGAAACAGCCCCAAAGTTCGCCTCTGCCGATGAACGAACAAGTGGCTGTAATCTATGCCGGTATTAACGGCTATATGGATGACATCCCAGTGGAAAAAGTCAGCAAGTTTACTGTTGGTTTGCGCGACTATTTGCGGACTAGCAAGCCGAAGTACGGCGAAATTGTTCAAGGCGGAAAGGCCTTGACTGATGAAGCTGAGAAGCTGCTGAAAGAAGGTATCGCAGAATACAAGCAAACTTTCTTGGTTTCTGCGTAAATCGAGTTGGAATTTTGAACCGCAGATGAACGCGGATAAACGCAGATTATCGGAAGTTCATCTGCGTTTATCTGCGTTTATTCGCGGTTTTAATTAAAAAGATGCGGGCAAGGGACTAAGGAGAAAATTATGGCAAATCTGAAAACTATTCGCGATCGCATTAAGTCGGTCAAGAACACTAAAAAGATTACAGAAGCAATGCGCTTGGTGGCCGCTGCTAAGGTGCGCCGCGCTCAAGAACAGGTGACTGCTACTCGACCTTTTGCCGATCGACTGGCAGAGGTATTATACGGTTTGGCGGAACGCTTGCAGTTTGAAAATTTGGATTTGCCGCTGCTGAAAAAACGCGAAGTGCGATCGGTGGGACTGTTGGTAGTTTCGGGCGATCGGGGTTTGTGCGGCGGCTACAACAGCAACATCATCAGATACGCCGAAAATCGCGCTAAGGAAATCAAAGCTGAAGGCTTAGACTACAAATACGTGTTGGTAGGACGCAAAGCTACTCAGTATTTCCAGCGCCGGGAACAGCCCATTGATGCGACTTACGCTAACTTGGAACAGATTCCAACAGCACCGGAAGCAGCCATGATTGCGGACGAATTGTTGTCGCTATTCCTGTCGGGAACTGTGGACAGAGTTGAGTTAATTTACACCAAGTTTGTGTCGCTAATTAGTTCGCGTCCGGTAATTCAAACTTTGCTGCCCCTCGACCCCCAAGGTTTTGAAGTGCAAGACGATGAAATCTTCCGTTTGACATCGAAAGGCGGAGAGTTTCAAGTATCGCGCGAAAAGGTTTCTGCACCTACTATGAAAAGTTTGCCCAAGGACATGATTTTCGAGCAAGATCCGGCGCAAATTCTGGAGGCTCTTTTGCCCTTGTATTTGAACAACCAATTGCTGCGGGCTTTGCAAGAGTCTGCGGCTAGCGAGTTGGCGGCGCGGATGACGGCGATGAACAATGCTAGTGAGAATGCGAGCGATTTGATTGGTAGTTTGACGCTGACTTATAATAAGGCGCGGCAAGCGGCAATTACTCAGGAAATCCTGGAAGTTTGCGGCGGTGCTGAGGCTTTGAATGGTTAGGTTAGGGTTGACAATTTGTTGATTTTATGGTATGCGTCTGGGGGAACTCAGGCGCTTTTTTTAGTGAAAATACAAAAAAAT
>NZ_JANMZH010000570.1:0-2992 GCF_031383065.1 Microcoleus sp. OTE_8_concoct_300
TGAAATCCTCGATCGAGCTTTAATCTAGCATCAGGATAAATGCCGCTGCTATCAGTTAACCAGATATCGGTGCTATCCGTAGCGATTCCCACAATCTGGGCACCATCACCGATTTGTTCTACTAATAACTGAGCATTCGCCATCGGCAAAAACAGCACTAACTCGAAGTCTTCCCCGCCGTATAATGCCCATTCTAAAGCTTTTTCGGTTGATACAATTTCGCTGAAAATATGGGGGATTGGTATTTGTGTGCGATCGACTTTTGCGCCAACACTGCTAGCCCGACAAATTTGAATAATCGCATCAGCTAAACCGTCGCTGCTGTCCATTCCGGCGATGGAAAACTCACCCGCAGAATCTAAAATCTCCCAAACAACCGGCAAAACATCCAGCCTCGGTTTAGGGCGCTGGTGAGCGAGAATTAAGGAAGCTCGATCGACTTCTGTAAGATTTTGCCCGAATTCTGGATTTAACAGCAATTCTAATCCGGCGCGGGAGGCTCCATGAACCCCGGTAGCCACAATCGCCCAATTCGATCGCGCATTTGACCGACGAATGGTACGATCGCACTCAACCTCCCCAAAAGCAGTAATCGCCACAGTCACCACGGGCGATCGGACAACATCGCCACCGACGATCGGCGTATGATATTCTTGCAAGCAAGCCGTCATCCCCCGATAAAACTCTTCAACCCACTCCAGGGCCGTATCCGGCGCCACAGCGAGGGCTACAGTCACCGCCAGAGGCGTTGCTCCCATCGCCGCGAGATCCGACAAATTCGCCGCAGCAGCGCGCCATCCTGCGTAATAAGGCCCCGTAGTTCGATCGCTAAAATGCACTCCATCTACCAACATATCTGTAGTAATAGCGAGAGATTGGTGGGGCTTTGTAGCCATCACAGCGCAATCATCACCCACTAACTCTACGGGGCAGAATTTTTGTAATATTCTTAAAAGACCTTGTTCACCGATATCTTTAATCAGCATAATTCTGAATTAATCGCAGAGGGAAGAGACGGTTTTTTATTAATTTGATAATATTATATTTTATTCTCAGTAACTCAACCTAAAAAAATAGAATCCTTAGAGCCCAGACTTCTTGAATAAGTCTGGGTTCTAACAGAAATTCTTAGTCCCCCTCTGCTGGGACGAGAGTTTGACTAGAAGCGATTTCAAGATCCGATTCAACATCCGATTCTCCCAAAATCACCGAATCATCTTCTAATTTCCGTTTCCGCTTGAGTACCAGCCCAGCAAAAAAAGCAGCAGAAGTTACTATTCCTGCAATTTCCGAAGGCTCAGGAACAGCTTCAGCCCGCATCTTGAAAGAAAACTGATCTCGATTGGATTCCAACTTAATCGGGAAAGCTAGAGGATTTTTCGGGTCAATTTCTGCATCAATGCCAGTGACGCTAAACTCCGAGACGCCGTAACCGAGTAAAGCCACAAAATCTACTACTTCATTAGGTTTGAATTTGCCGATTTCTTTGCCGCCAACTAAGACGCTGAAAAGTTCATCAGCATCAATACCGCTGGGTAAACCGAGAATTTTAGTAAATAGCGAGGGTTCGGTTGGATTGGGAGTAAGTGCGATCGAACTATTGTCAACAATACCCCCATCACCAGTCCCTCCGCTAGCGCCATTCGTCGCAGCATCGCCTATTTTGAAAGTAAAACCAGCAGCCGTGGGCGGGTCAAACCAGAGACGATTAGCCACATTGTTAAAAATATGCCAACCATCCTCAAACTTATCAGGTAACAACGGATTTCGCTGAGAACTACCGGGTATCGGGTTGAGGAGAAAGGCGTGATTTTGTCCAGTTGCACGGTTAATGCCCTGTCCCACAATTTGACCGCGATCGTTAATTCCGCTTACTTGCTGTAAAAACCACCTATAGTACCCAGGGATGAGACTGTTGAGGTCAGCCATTTTGCCATCTTCCCAGATGAAGCCGTGATTAAGCCCACCATTGCCCGTAGTGTTACCAAAGCCTACTACTTGCCCCTTATTATTAATCCCAATCGCAGCGCTGATATTGCCGCCGAGATTACCCAGATCAGTTGTCTGACCATTTGACCACAAAACAGCTTGACTTTGCTGAGCCAGACTATTTGATGAATAGCCAACTGCTTGCCCAGAATCATTAATATCATAAGCTATGCTGCCGTTATGCCCTGGAAGAGTTCCCAGGTCAATCATGTTGCCATTTTCCCACTGGAAAGCATGAGTTATGCCGACAACGAGACCCGAATAGCCAACTACTTGCCCTTGGTTGTTGATACCCATAGCTCCTCCATTGAAACCAAGAGTACCCAGATCTCTCATCGTGCCGTTTTGCCACAGGAACGGATTAAATTTATCTTGGGCAATGTAAGATTTACCAACTATTTGCCCAGAATCATTGATGTCACTGGCTGAGCTTCCGATGCCACCAAGAGTACCGAGGTCAGTCCTTTGACCGTTTTCCCACAGGTAGGCATTATCCGTCCAGTTTTCACTAAGATAACGACCAACAACTTGACCGGAACTATTCATTTGGTAGGCCCAAGTGGTGTCTTTGATTTCAGTTATCTGACCGTTATCCCACACCCCAGCAACACCATTACCAACTAGCACTTGTCCAGAATTGGTAATACCGTAGGCATTGATTGGGCCGAGGTCGGTAATCGCATAGGAAGCGAAACCAGTATGAAGACTGGCGGCACTGACGGGTTCAACTGCGGTAAATCCCAATAGGGTGAAAGCAGTCAGCGACAGACAACTTTGAACATACCTGCTCAGGCAAGCTTGTTCAAGCATTTTTTTGAATTTTTTCATGTGCACCTCAGATTTGCTCATGGGGCTGGCGTTTCCCCTGTGGGGAGTAGAGAACGAGTTCCCTATGTATCTATCTGAGTGCCGATCGAGATTTTATGCGCCGACACTGGATTTGTTACAAAAATTCACGCTAAGGGTCGCGAATTCAATAGACCTCTTGCAAAAATAACTAGGA
>NZ_JANMZH010000615.1:0-5592 GCF_031383065.1 Microcoleus sp. OTE_8_concoct_300
GAGTGGGAGGGAAGAATCTATATCGAAATCGATAGATTTTTCCCCAGTTCAAAAACTTGTAGTAACTGCTTACATCAACTAGATAACCTGAGTTTAGATATTCGTAGCTGGCAATGTCCCAAATGTCAAACGGTACATGACAGAGACATTAACGCCGCGATGAATATCCGCGATGAAGGTTTACGACTTTTGGCGGGAGGGCATCTCGCTAACGCTTCCAGACGACGTGTAAGACCATCTAAAGGCACTGCTTTTAGAGGCAACGTTGGATGAAGGAAGAATCTCGGCCGTTTTACGGCAGGGAGTTGTCAAAACTGTCCAAAAGACTTATCTGGAACAAGGCTCTTACGGTCAACTTAGTGCCGATGTCCTAGCAAGAGTTCAGAGGGCTATACAAGTGTCGATCGGCATTTATGAACTTTGAAGGTTTCGGAAATTATAAATTTTGTTACAATTGGTAAAAATACTGTAAAGGATAGGTAAAATGCGGGTTGCGATCGCAGGTGCGGGACTGGCTGGAATGACGACAGCAGTCGATTTAGTGGATGCTGGCCACGAAGTAGAAATTTTTGAATCCCGCCCCTTTGTCGGCGGCAAAGTCGGCAGTTGGGTAGATCCCGACGGCAATCACGTTGAAATGGGTTTGCACGTCTTCTTCGGCTGCTATTATAACTTATTTGCCCTGATGAAAAAAGTGGGAGCTTTTGACGATTTGCTCCTCAAAGAACACGTCCACACTTTTATTAATCGAGGCGGCGAAACCGGTTCTTTAGATTTTCGCTTTCCCGTGGGTGCTCCTTTGCACGGTTTGAAGGCGTTTTTCACGACATCTCAGCTATCCGTACAAGACAAAATTCAAAATGCGATCGCCCTGGGAACTAGCCCCATCGTCCGGGGTTTGATAGACTTTGACGGGGCGATGAAAACTATCCGCGATTTGGATAAAGTTAGCTTTGCTGACTGGTTCCGCCGTCAAGGTGGCAACCAAAACTCGCTCAAAAGAATGTGGAATCCGATCGCTTACGCACTGGGTTTTATCGACACAGAAAATATTTCAGCCCGGTGTATGTTGACAATATTTCAATTCTTTGCATCCAAAACCGAAGCTTCTGTGATGCGGATGCTAGCTGGTTCTCCCAACGAATATTTGCACAAACCAATTGTGGAATATTTGGAAAAGAAAGGAGCAAAAATTTACACGCGGCGCCGAGTCCGAGAAATTCAGTTTGAAGAAGGCGAAGAAACCCGCGTGACAGGCTTGGTAGTAGCTAACGGCGAAACAGAAGAAAAGATTACCGCAGACGCTTACGTTTTCGCCTGCGACGTGCCAGGTATTCAGAAAATATTGCCCCCAGCTTGGCGCAAATGGTCGGAGTTTGACAACATTTATAAGTTAGATGCGGTGCCAGTTGCTACAGTACAATTGCGGTTCGACGGCTGGGTAACGGAACTGGAAGACGAAGCCAAGCGCAAACAGTTAAGCCACGCTGTAGGAATCGATAATTTGCTATATTCAGCAGATGCAGATTTTTCTTGTTTTGCAGATTTGGCACTGACAAGTCCCAAGGATTATTATCAAGAAGGACAAGGTTCGCTGCTGCAGTTGGTGCTGACACCGGGAGATCCGTTTATTAAACAAAGCAATGAGGCGATCGCCCAACACGTACTTAAGCAAGTTCAGGATTTATTCCCGTCAGCGCGGGAATTAAACATGACTTGGTACAGTGTAGTTAAGCTCGCTCAATCTTTGTATCGCGAAGCACCGGGAATGGATGTTTTCCGCCCTGCTCAAAAAACTCCGATTGCCAATTTCTTTCTAGCAGGAAGTTATACTCAGCAAGACTACATTGATAGTATGGAAGGAGCGACACTTTCAGGCCATCAAGCGGCTAAGGCAATTCTCGAAGCTTACACTCATTAGTCATTAGTCCTGTCTCGTTTTCTCTCGTTCTTAGGCTCTGCCTGGGAATGCCTATCAGGAGGCTTCGCCTCCAGTATTTAGACAGAAAACGCGAGGCAGAGCCTCTGGATCTGCGTTACCAGGCAGAGCCTGGGAACCAGAAATCTAAAATCTAAAATCTAAAATCTAAAATCGCATGACTGATTGGTTAGAACACAGCGTCCAAATAGAAGTAGCAATTCCCATTGAATTAGCGTGGCAACTCTGGTCAGACTTAGAGCAAATGCCGCGCTGGATGAAGTGGATCGAATCAGTTCGCATTCTCGAAGACGACCCGGAATTGTCGCGCTGGAAACTCGCAACTGGCGGGTTAGAATTTAGCTGGCTTTCTCGGATTCTCAAAGTAGTGCCGAATCAGATAATTCAGTGGGAATCGGTAGACGGTTTGCCAAATCGGGGTGCAATCAGATTTTACGATCGCAAAAACAGCAGCATTGTCAAACTGACGGTAGCTTATGGAGTTCCCGGCTGGCTGGCAAAATTGATGGACAATTCATTTCTAGCGCGAGTAGTTGAATCGACTCTTATGGCTGACTTGGAAAGGTTTAAAGAGTATGCTCTGGAAGTGAAAGCGACATCTTAAATTATGAGGACTAAAGTCATGACTACTAACCAGTTTGTAGTAAGGACTTCAGTCCTTTAATTTCTAATTTAAGACTTAGGCACCCGAACAAAGAAACCGGGTTTTTGAACCGAGATTGAAAGTTTGAAGCAAATATTTTGGTTAAAAACCAGGTTTCTGGGCGCCCGTGCGTCCAGGACTATAATTGTAACGCGAGAGTCGATCGGCCTTTTACCTCAGTATCATAGACATATGCTGCTGATTCCTTCTCGCTTCAGTTATGAGTTACTGCCTCAACCCCGCCTGTCAAAACCCGCAAAATGCCGATAGTACCCAATTCTGCCTGAATTGCGGCTCCAAACTGTTGCTGAGAGAGCGTTACCGCGCCATCAAACCCCTCGGGCGCGGCGGTTTCGGCCGTACTTTTTTAGCAATAGACCAAGACAAACCCTCAAAACCTCGCTGTGCAATTAAACAGTTTTTCCCCCTATCCCAAGGTACCAGCAGCAGCGAGAAAGCAGCAGAATTATTCAACCGAGAAGCGGTGCGGCTGGACGAGTTGGGGAAACACCCGCAAATTCCCGAACTGCTGGCGCACTTTCAGCAGGAACGCTATCAGTATTTGGTACAGGAATTTATAGAAGGTCAGAATTTACAGGAAGAGTTGGCGCGGACTGGGCCTTTCAGCGAAAGTCAGATTCTCAGTCTGCTGAAGGATTTATTGCCAGTATTGCAGTTCGTGCACGATCGCAGTGTAATTCACCGAGATATTAAACCGCCCAATATTATCCGGCGTCGCATTTCTCAAACTCCCATCATTTATACTTACCCAACATTAACCGGGGAATTAGTTTTAGTTGATTTTGGCGCTGCAAAACTTGTGGAGGGTTTGAGAGAAACTGGTACAGTCATCGGTTCTCCCGAATTCGTCGCGCCGGAACAAATTAGAGGTCAAGCGGTTTATGCCAGTGATTTGTATAGTTTGGGAGTAACTTGCATTTATTTGCTAACTCAAATATCTCCTTTTGATTTGTTCGATATCAATCAAGATGCTTGGGTTTGGCGAGACTTTTTGAAGGTTCCAATTGATCCGAAATTAAGTCGCATCCTCGACAAAATGATCGAACCAAGTCTCAGTCGCCGCTACAAATCTGTAGCTGAGGTATTAAAAGATTTGCAGCCGCCGACTGCGGCGGGGGCGGGCACGGGGGCACCGCCCGTACCAGCGCCTAAAATTCCCGTGCCGCAGAGGACGCCTGTGGTGCAGAATGCAGTGCCGCCAACGGTTGCAGGCACAATTTTACCTGTGCCACAGATGCAGCGGGTTGTACCCGCACGCGCGCCTACTTGGAGGTGTGTTCATACTCTGGTAGGGCATTCTAATGCTGTCACCTCGGTAGCTTTCAGTCCTGATGGCGCGACTTTAGCTAGCGGCAGTGAGGACAAGACGATTGAGATGTGGAAGTTGGATGCGGGTAAGCGGTGGTACACTCTTACGGGTCATTCTGACTGGGTGACTTGTGTGGCGTTTAGTCCTGATGGTGCGACTTTGGCTAGTGGCGGCCGGGACAAAATGATTCATATTTGGGATTTGAATAAGGGTAAGTGGTGGTACGCTTTGGCTGGTCATGCTGACAGGGTTTCTGCTGTGGCGTTTAGTCGGGATGGTCAGGTTTTGGCTAGCGGCAGTCGGGACAAAACGGTGCAGTTGTGGAATTTGAATAAGGGAAGGCGGATGTCGGCTTTGACTGGTCACGCTGGCGGGGTGGAGGCGGTGGCTTTTATTGCTGGCGGGGAGTTTTTGGCGAGTGGCAGTCGCGACAAGACTGTGCAGTTGTGGGATTGGCAAAATAATCGATCGATTTGTACTCTGGCGGAGCACGGGGATTGGGTGCGGGCGATCGTTTTTGCTTCGACCCCCCCCAGCCCCCCCTTGGTAAAGGGGGGAGTAGGAGAGGGATTGACTTCCTCTGTGTCCCCTGCCGGTCACACCCCCCCCAGCCCCCCCTTGGTAAGGGGGGGAGTAGGAGAAGGATTGACTTCCTCTGTGTCCCCTGCCGGTCACACCCCCCCCAGCCCCCCCTTGGTAAGGGGGGGAGTAGGAGAAGGATTGATTTTGGCGACGGGGAGTCGGGATGGTACCGCGAAGCTGTGGCGGGTGGATGCACAGGGGCGAGGGACGCTTTTGCGGAGTATGAGGGACAATTCTGGAGATGTTTTGTGTGTGGCGTTCAGTCCCGATGGTCGGGTTTTGGCGACGGGGAGTCGGGATGGCACGATTTATTTGTGGGATGCGGGTACGGGGGGTTTGCTGGAAATTCTGACGGGCCACGGGGGGGAGGTTTTGTCGGTGGCGTTTAGTGCTGATGGGGGGAGTTTGGCTAGCGGTGCGGGCGATCGAACTGTGAAGATTTGGCGGGGGATTGGGGATTAGGGGCGATCGAATATTTATCCTTGACACGGACGCAGAAACCAGGTTTTTTGACGAAAATACTTGCTTGTAGCCCTTGACCCGGTGAAAAACCCGGTTTCTTTACTCGGAGTCGATAAGTCCTAGAATATTTATGCTTGACATTCGATCGAATGTTCTGCTAAATTAGGAATTCGTGAGGACGCATAGCTCAGTTGGTTAGAGCACTACGTTGACATCGTAGGGGTCACTGGTTCGAGTCCAGTTGTGTCCATACTCAAAACCCGCTTTCTAGGCGGGTTTTGAGTTTTCTATAACCTAATGGGCTGCTATAGTATTCTCAATCAGGGGTGACAATAAGTGACAATCCCAGACATTAAATGCGATAAATCTGCGATATGCCCAAAGGTTCTGTAAATGTAGAAGTTTTCAAGGATCGGCTACGGTTAGCGTGGTCGTGGGAAGGTAAACGCTTTTGGCTCTACATTGGTTTGCCTGATACGATCGTCAATCGTAAAGGGGAGCATCCCACTTTGCAGTCAGTATAAATACTCAGACAATTGTCTGGCTAAGCTGATGGCATAATAGAAAGCAGATAAATTACCATAATCCAAGTTCGCATGACCCCAGAAGAACAGCAGAAGATCAAAATAAATCTCC
>NZ_JANMZH010000322.1:0-2931 GCF_031383065.1 Microcoleus sp. OTE_8_concoct_300
TTAAACGAATTGGACTAAGGGTGAAACTATCGGGAGCGCAGTGGAATATCGAGAGTGTTTCCTCTATCCTTTCTCTTCGCTGTGCTGCATCTCAATGGTCAACTTTCTACTTGATGTATCTGCAAAAGTGAGATGCACCCCTGAGAACTTTTTTGGGCGACCAAAAACCTGCCGATGTTTTAACAAATTTTCCAGACCACCCTCTTTATATTGAAAGAGCCAGCGATGAATTGTTGCCTCACTTTTACCTAAAACTGCCGATACTTCCCGCACAGTTTCTACTTGTTTTGACTGAAAAAAATAAAGCATTTGAACTTTGTTATAAGCTAGAATTCTTTTTTGCTGTTTGAGTATTTCTCGCAAACTTTCTACAGATTCGGTAATCTTTATATGAGGACGACCAGACATTGTAATGCTCTCCTTTACTTTTTACACAAGTCTATCACATCTTTAAAAAAATGGTATTAGGGTGATTTAAAATCAAATCCGGGTCTAAATCTAACTTATCAATAAAGGTAGAAAGTAGATGCTTATTGAATTCCAGACGTTTATAAGAGGCCATAGAAAACACAAACGACTTGGCAGATGAATGACAGACAACTAGAGAGTTCATATTTAGCTAAGTTTAAGGCAATTAGACTGGCATTAAAATGAAAATCAAGCCGTGGTAAATGACGAGCTTGACAATCAGACAATCCCGTAAATTGCTTAGCATCACGAAAAATAAATTCAATCTGAAAACGAGCCTGATAATATTCAACAATTTGCTCAGGCGGTAAGTGAATATCAGTGCTAAATAATAAAGCATTTTTGATTTTTCCGTTGGCTTGAACCTCAGAGATACAAGCCAAACTCATTTGGCAATTTAAACAACAACTCCAGACTACCAATGTATATAATGAAACTCCCGGTTTTATTTCTTTAACAAATTTAAGACGACTCAAATCACTAGAGTTAAATTTACCATCATATTTGCGAGGCGCTCCCAGTTTTTTTTTGTTCACCTGTATAGAGATAGCGTAAGTTAGCATCAACTCTTAGGAATGAAAATTTAATAACATCAGCGATGTATAATAAATAAATGAGTGAATATGAATAGGTTTATGTTTCGGTAGAGATGTCAAATATTATACCTACTTGGTTCTTCTTATGTCGCCCATGATTTTTTGATTTGAATCATTTCTAACTAACTTAATTTATGTATTACTCAGACGAAATTACTGATTTAATGATCAAACATCATCAGTCTTTATCTGAAAAAGACCAAAGAAAATATGCAGCGATAGAAGCCGTAAAACTTGGCCCGGGTGGAATTATTTACATAGCCCGAGTTTTGGGAGTAGACAGGAATACAATAGCCAAGGGAATTAAGGAGTTAAAAAGTGAATCAGACACTACTTGTAATCAACAGAGAATTCGCCGACGTGGAGGAGGAAGAAAAACTAGGGAGTCTGAGATACCTGATTTAAATGAGCGTTTTTTAGAAGTCTTAAAAAACCACACAGCCGGAGATCCAATGTCGGAAAAAATTAAATGGACAAATCTTACCCAGCAACAAATAGTTGAAGGTCTGAAGGCTCAGGAAACAATAGTCAGTACAACAGTTGTTCAAAAACTGTTAAAAAAATATGGATATGTGAAACAGCTCAAAAAAAACAAACAACCGGAGTAACCAAGAATCGTAATGAACAATTTGAAAATCTGGCCAGAATTACCGCAGAGTATGAGTTGCAGGGAAATCCGATTGTTAGTATGGACACGAAAAAGAAGGAATTTATTGGAAATCTATATCGAGCAGGAAGTCTATATACTACGGAAGCTATTACGACATTTGACCATGACTTTTGGAGTTTGGCTGAAGGAAAAGTAGTACCTCATGGAATTTACGATCTGCAACATAACCGAGGATATTTAAACCTGGGAATCAGTAAAGACACGAGTGAATTTGCTTGTGAATCGATCAAATTATGGTGGGTTAATTACGGAAAATTTATCTACCCTCAAGCCAATTCAATTTTGATAAAATGCGATGGCGGTGGCAGTAATAATTCCAATCATCATATCTTTAAATCGGATTTACAAAAATTAGTTGACGAGCTAGGAATAGAAATTATAATGGCACACTATCCCCCCTATACATCGAAGTATAATCCGATTGAACATCGTTTGTTTCCTCACGTAACCAGAGCCTGTCAAGGAGTAATTTTTACCAGTCTTGAGTTAGTGAAAAAACTCATGGCAAAAACTCATACTAAAACCGGGCTTTCTGTGGTAGTAAATGTGAGCGATAAAATTTATGAAACTGGTCGAAAAGTAGCTAAGGGATTTAAAGAAACAATGAAAATTATTTTTGATGAATATCTACCCAAATGGAATTATCGTGCAGTTCCGACTATTTAGCAGACGCTAAAGTTATTAAATTTTCATTCCTT
The DNA here is from genome assembly GCF_031383065.1 of Microcoleus sp. OTE_8_concoct_300. NCBI lineage: Bacteria > Bacillati > Cyanobacteriota > Cyanophyceae > Oscillatoriales > Microcoleaceae > Microcoleus > Microcoleus sp. OTE_8_concoct_300. The sequence goes on from NZ_JANMZH010000322.1 coordinate 2,433, forward strand.
AGCTTGCCAATAAAGTTTAAATTTAACTCCCGCACAGCCTCCCAGAATTTAGAGCGGTAGTAATAGCCATCAGCCACCAAATAACGTACAGAACTTGGGAAAAAATAACGAGTATTCTTCAAATGTTGTGCCGAGTCATCAACTCTTGTGATGTCAGGCTTTGAACTTTGAGTGTCCGGTTTTTTGCGACGTTTTTTTGACCAGCAATTATTCGGATTTTGTGGCAGTTTTTTCGCGGGCTTTATTTGAGGGCATGATGGAGTTTGCTGTACGCTTAAGCTATAAGATAAACGACTCTCAATTTCCACAATAGAAATCACAGAAATTTCCAAACCCTGTTCCGATTTACCAGCTACACCATTAGACCTCTTGCGAAAGTGCGCTCGTTCTAGGTAAAATAAAAGAAATAATTAGCTCCCATAAGATGAATTACGAACAAGTACAAAAGTTAAACCCCGCCGACTTTAAACGGTACTGTGGACTACATCAAGAGACATTC
>NZ_JANMZH010000323.1:0-2245 GCF_031383065.1 Microcoleus sp. OTE_8_concoct_300
TTAAACGAATTGGACTAAGGGTGAAACTATCGGGAGCGCAGTGGAATATCGAGAGTGTTTCCTCTATCCTTTCTCTTCGCTGTGCTGCATCTCAATGGTCAACTTTCTACTTGATGTATCTGCAAAAGTGAGATGCACCCCATTGGTGACAAGTTAAGACTTAATTGCATTTGTCAATCAGTAATATTACTCAAAAAAACTGCTTTTTTAGGAGTGGAAAATTCACGATTTGAGAGGGAGTAGGTATAAATATCACCCTCGACATGATTCCTCGATCGCCCAAATCTCAGTTTTATGCCCAAAATCCGAGTAAATGTTGAGCATAATTGCTGATTGACAAATGCTTTCTTAGCTTAACTTGTTACCAATGGATGCACCCCAACTGCAAGTCATATAGGTTTTGCTAATTATTTGATCTTCATCGGCAATAAAGTTAGGGTAAACTTTCCAGCCATCTGTCACATAAAAATAGCATTTCCATTTATTAACAAGATTCCCAAGTGGTTCAAAGGTTTTACCGCTATGATCGCCTAATACCCACCCTAAAATACCTGGTTTAAAGTGGTCTACCGCGGTCCACAGCCAAATTTTGTTTTTTTTGAGCCGACAAATGTTTCTAATTCATCTAATTCTCCCACTTCGGGAATTGTCTCGGGGTCATAAGAATTGGGCAGGAGTTTTCCTACTTGTTTTACCCAATTAATTATGGTTGTATGATGCACATTTTTGACTCTCTCAATTGCTCGAAAACCCATACCATTGACCGACATTTTTAGACATTCAAGTTTCAGATTTTCCGAGTAACCTTTATGAGGTTGGTAGCAATCTATAAATTGTCTACCGCAACCGACACAAATATAATTATGTTTACCTTTTTTATGACCATTTTTATTAACATGACTTGACTGACATTCAGGACATTCCATAAGCTCTTCGTTTTGTGAAGTGTTATTTTTGGGCGATCGCACTATAAATTTATCATACCCTAATTCAGCAACGCCGAAGTGGGCGTTGCTGAATTGAGGTATGATAGAGATCGAGAGTAACAAAAAAATATCAACCTCGAATTAAAATTAATGGAATGTCCTGAATGTCAGTCAACTCATGTTCACAAGAATGGACACAAACAAAAAAGGCAAATAGAATTAATTATCTTTGTGTTAACTGTGGTAGGCAATTTGTACAGTATTCTGGAGCTCGGAAAAATACGTAAAAGAAGTTAAACAACAATGCCTATAGATGTATGTTAAGGGCAGGAAATTTCGAGCAATTGAGAGTGTTATAGGCGTACATAATACAACAATTATGGCTGGGTTAAACAAGTAGGAGAACTGCTGCCAGATTATTACACTCCAGAGACAATACCCGAAGTAGGAGAATTAGATAAACTAAAAAAAATTGTTAAGTAAAAAAAATAAAATTTGGGTGTGGACGGCAGTAAACCACTTTCAAGTAGGTATTTTAGGGTGGGTGTTGAGAGACCATGGCCCTCAGACATTTAAACCTTTATGGGATGAGGTAGTTAGCAAATGGAAATGCTATTTTTATGTGACTGATGGATGGAAGGTTTACCCAATGTTTATGACCGATGGAGACCACATTATTTGCAAAACTTACATGACTTGCCGTAGAAGGATAAAATACCAGACTCAGATCATGTCCGCTCGATTGACCATAATAGACCTCTTGCAAAAGTCAAAAACTCACCCCCCTCAGTCCCCCCTTTAATCAGGGGGGAAGCAAGAAAAATTAGGCTCCCTCCCCGCGACTTCGGGGAGGGTTGGGGAGGGGTCTCAGCATTTTTGCAAGAGGTCTAATATCCCGGTCGGGCGGGTTTTTGAGATTGTCAATTATTGGCAGATATTGGCAGGTTTACCCGCCCCTTGTATCTTAAAAGAGTGAGTCAGTCGATCGCCACGTCATTGATTCGATCATACCGACAAACAGGTGATCGAGCCGACAAACAGGTGATCGAGCCAACAATCAGGCGATCGAGCCAACAATCAGGCGATCGAGCCAACAATCAGGCGATCGAGCCAACAATCAGGCGATCAAGCCAACAATCAGGCGATCATACCGACAAACAGGCGATCATACCGACAAACAGGCGATCGAGCCAACAATCAGGCGATCGAGCCAACAATCAGGCGATCGAGCCGACAAGCAAAGCGAATCTAAAGAAACAAGGAAAGTTTAGTACAAATGGTTCTGTAACAGCAGAAAGTGTTCTTTAAGGACATCAGAA
>NZ_JANMZH010000700.1:0-1796 GCF_031383065.1 Microcoleus sp. OTE_8_concoct_300
GGAAGAACTCGGAGAAACAACTAGAAGTCAATTTGTGACGATTCATGATACTCATTGGGGCATTGAAAACTTTCACAGAGCAATCAAACAAGTTTGTGGAATTTGTCGTTTCATGGTGAGAAATACCAATGCAATCAAAACTCATATATTTTGTTCACTTCAAGCATTTGTTAAATTGGAGTTGATGCGGTCTGAAAAGATAATTAGCAATTGGTATCAAGTACAAAGAAATATGTTCACTTTAGTTATACGTGAGCATATTTTTGCGAACCTTCAGAGTGATGCTATGGCCGAGAGTACATAAGACATCTCCAAAAACAGTTAAAGCCTTTGTGTAACTAGGCTGTAAGACGTAAATGCAATCATCATAAATTAGCGACTCTGTACGCTCTAATAAGGCTTTGAGATATTTATTGTTGATAATTAAGCCAAAATATCTAGTTATGTGTGTTGATTTTAACCTGATGATGTAGCAGATATTTCTCATTGTAATATTAGCGCTCTAATTCGCAACCTTACTATTCCACAAATCGTCAAAACTACTTCCTCATATTTCTGGGGATTTAACCTAAATCTTTCTTGGAGAACTCGAAATATTTTGAGGGAGCGAATTCGATGTTCAACAAAGATTCTTTTGCCAGAAAATGCTTTGTTTTGTTCTTCTTCTTCAGTTGTTAATTCTCGATTCTTGGGTTTCTTCATAGGAGTTGTCATTAAAGCTTCTCCAACGTAAGCTTTATCTCCCTTGAATTTTTGTTGAGGGTCAAACTGTGAGCGTTCTTCTCGGAATAAAGTTATATCGCTTTTCGGTCCAGGTTTAAGTGCCACAACATCAACGATATCTCTACCATCTGGCATGACAATTATTTGACTTTTAAATGTATGATTTTTCTTCTTGCCTGAAAAATATTTTTCTTGTTCATCTTGAGCTCCAGGTCTTTCTCTGACTTGTTCGTAGGTATCTACTATTAATTCATATTCTGTGAGTATTTCCTTGACCATTTCATAGTCAGCAGCGTTTTTTTTTACTTGCTCAAGTAAGCTACATGGTAGCAATTCTCGCAATTGAGGCAACCAATAATTAAACGTATCATTAGCTGTAGACTCACTTACTCCAAACTGGATGCCCAGAAGTTGAAAGGTTGTCATATGCCTCAGATAGACCAACGTTAAAATTATTTGTTCCCGCATAGATAATTTTGATTTACGCCCGCCTCCACTAGCAATAATTCTAATTTTCTTTGATTCTAGTAAAGCTTGTTTTTCATGATGTAATCGTTCCGCGTTTTGAATTAATTGTTGTAGTTGTTCATAATCCAAGCCAATTAATCGCTGTGTTTCTTGAGGATGCTCTTCAATATGATTTAGTATGTCGCTCATGTTTCTGTGTTAAAAAAGCTTTATGATGTTATTTTACCACGAATGTTACTATTTTGGAGATGTCTATTACTCAGCGTTACCGTTCCGTCAAAAATGAACAGTCCGCCTCCCATACCGGCCGCCCCGCCACCGCCACCGAAGCCATTTCCGCCTTGGGCTCGTCCCCCCGTGATGGTGAGGTTAGATAAAGTGACACCTCCAGACTTGATAAAGAAGGGACGAACATCCCCGCTATCATTTGTGCCGTTATTATTGACATCCCCACTGACACGAAACCCACCGCCATTAATTACAATATTGCTGTCAATGGCGATGGTGGGAGCTGCGGTAAACCGGACATTATTTGCCAAAGTAATAGTGTCATCGCCGGTGGCGGTATTTGCCTGATTAATTGCCCAGCTTAGGGTGTTAGCTAT
>NZ_JANMZH010000725.1:0-1384 GCF_031383065.1 Microcoleus sp. OTE_8_concoct_300
TCGTGCAAAGCGGCAAAAGGTAGGCTTCGCAATCCGGGATCGACTGACAGCAACAACGTCTGAATTCCTAAGTTTTGTAAGTCTTTTTCTAGGGGTGCGATCGCCCATTTATATAGTTGCTGGGCTGCCGGTAGATAAGTCTTAGTATCGCGTTTCGCGGGATTGGTGATTTCAGTGCGGAACTTCTGGACGGTGGGGAAAAGAGCTGCTCTGTTGGCTTCTGGGACGCTGTAGTGAATCGGCTGCCCCACGGGAGGAACTAAAATTAGTTCCAATCGATCTTCTCGCGAGATTATGTAGATAATACCAGACCGCTTCCCGGTTTGCTGTTCGATATTTTTTAAAGTTTCTTGGAATGTCGGAATCAAGACTTCTTCCTCTGGGAGGTTGGTTTTTACCCCCAGGTATTCTCCAAATTCTTGGTTCCTCATTTTTTCGATTCCCCAGACTGTTTTCTGTATGTCGTTACCTTCAAAAAGTCGATCGGGAGACGGAACATATCCCAGAACTACATTAGAAGTAGGGTTGACTGTTGGCAGTTGTTGTGATGGTGGTGAGGGTGGTACAAAGTCCCTGGGTAATTTACTGGTGATAGTGCGATCGAGGGTTAAAATTCGACCGGCTACACTACCGGGGTTGTCTAGCGATGAATTTTTGCCACGGCGTTCCAAGTCTCCTGCATCTAGGGGTGAGGGTTGCGGTGCGGGATCTTGTGTTTCTGTATTATCGATCGGAGGTGGAGTTACAACCACAGTTGGATTTTTACTGGGAGTGGGAGTGGGAGTTACAACCACAGTTGGATTTTTACTGGGAGTGGGAGTGGGAGTTACAACCACAGTTGGATTTTCACTGGGAATGGGAGTGGGAGTTACAACCACAGTTGGATTTTCACTGGGAGTGGGAGTGATAGTTACAACCACAGTTGGATTTTTACTGGGAGTGGGAGTGGGAGTTACAACCACAGTTGGATTTTCACTGGGAGTGGGAGTGGGAGTTACAACCACAGTTGGATTTTCACTGGGAGTGGGAGTGGGAGTGATACTCAGAGTGGGAGTTGGAGTTACAACTGGAGGGAAAGTGACACTCAGAGTGGGAGTGGGAGTGACACTTGGAGTGGGAGTGGGAGTGACACTCGGAGTGGGAGTTGGCGTTGGCGTTGGCGTCGGGTCGATCGCGTCATCAGTGGAAAACACAATATTACCAACACGAATAGAACGCGGAAACGACTGCGATGTAATGCTAGATTGTCCCGTTGTAATTGCACCCGCCGTACCGTTGCTAGCAGCATTTCCCACTACAAACGGTTGAATTGGCGCCCCTGCATCTCCCCCTGCGTGCACAATTGTAATTTTGCCACCACCGGCGCCGCCTGCAGTAGAAATGC
>NZ_JANMZH010000739.1:0-12551 GCF_031383065.1 Microcoleus sp. OTE_8_concoct_300
ACAAGCTTTCAGCGAAAGGCAGGGCTAAAAATTCCTATACAAGTTATCTCAGAACATAGCTCTGTTTCGTGGAACAGGGTTAACTTGAGTGAAGTAAATCCCCAGGATCAAGAAGCCAAACTTGAACAAATTTTTCAGCAACAAAAGAGTGCTTTATTCAACTTAGATCGCAATCCTGTTTGGCACTTGTCTTTAATTACACTTTCATCTGAGAGGCATATTTTACTGGTCAGTTTGCCCGCACTGTGCGCCGATAGTCGCACACTAAAAAATCTGGTTCAAGAAATCAGCCAGTGCTATGCCACCTCCCTTCACGGCGAAGAAATTACCGATGAAGTTGTGCAATACATTCAATTTTCCGAATGGCAAAATGAATTGCTCGAAGATGAGGAAGCGGCGGAGGGCAAAGAATATTGGACTGGGCAGAATTTTTCAGCGCTAGCGAGTTTAAGGTTGCCGTTTGAAAATAGATTAATTAACGCGCCAGCTCAATTTACTCCCCAATCTTTTGAGGTCAAATTAGAGTTAGCTTTGCTGGAAAAAGTGGAAGCGATCGCCCGCCTGTACAACACCTCACTTTCTACATTCTTGCTCGCTTGCTGGAAAGTTTTGCTCTGGCGGCTGATTGGCCAATCAGAGATTACTGTTGGCGTGGCATTCGACGGTCGAAAATACGAAGAACTAGAGCCAGCGCTTGGGTTATTTGCCAAATTTTTACCGCTGTCGAGCCAACTAACAGAAAACTTTTCCTTCGCGGAAACCTGGCAGCAAATTCAGCAGGAAGAACGCGAGGCATACAAGTATCAAGAATATTTTTCCCCCGAATATCTAGGCAACTATTCCGGCTTTTCATTTGGTTTCGAGTTTGAGGAACAACTCGAAAAGCATTCGGCTAGTGGCGTATTTTTTTCGATTTACAAGCAGTATGCGTGCTGCGATCGCTTCAAAGTTAAACTCTCTTGCCACCGCCAAAATGACTCGCTCGCTGCTGAGTTTCACTACGATACTATCTTCCTGGCAGACAACAGTATCCGGTGCTTGGCAGAGCAATTTTACGCCTTAGTGCAAAGTGTAGCCAGCAACCCACAAACCGCAATCGGCAAGCTCGAAATGCTGAGCGCTCGCGCCCGAAATCAATTATTAGTAGAATTCAACAGTACAAAAGCAGATTACCAGCTCGATAAGTGCGTTCACCAGCTCTTTGAAGAACAAGCAGAGCGATCGCCCAACCGTATAGCTGCTGTTTGTGAAAATCAGCAAATTACCTACAGAGAACTCAACGCCCGCGCTAACAAAATCGCCCATTACTTGCAGCAATTAGATGTCAAGCCAGAGGTGATTGTCGGCCTTTGCGTCGATCGCTCTTTAGAGGCGATCGCTGGAATTCTAGGCATCCTCAAAGCAGGTGGCGCGTACCTACCGCTCGACCCAGCCATGCCCAAAGAGCGCCTAGCATTGATGTTGCAAAACGCTCAGACTCCAGTGCTGTTAACCCAACAGCATCTCATCACAAATTTGCCTGAAACTAAGGCATATATCGTCTGCTTGGATAAAGACATTCCCTCTTTTTCTCCTACTACTTTCGTCTCTGCTTCTGGTGAAAATTTAGCTTACATTATCTATACCTCCGGTTCCACCGGCACCCCCAAAGGAGTCGCCATTGAACACCGACAACTGCTCAATTACCTGCACGGAATTCAGGAAAAATTAAACCTGCCATCAGGTGCAAATTATGCCACCGTTTCTACCTTCGCCGCCGACTTGGGAAACACCGTTATTTTTCCGGCTTTGTGTTCGGGTGGATGCCTGCACATCATCTCTCAAGAACGCGCAACAGATCCTCAAGCAATTGCCGCTTATTTTCAGCAACATTCTATCGATTGTCTGAAAATTGTTCCCTCTCACTTAAAAGCTTTGTTGAGCGCTTCTAACGCCTCGCAAATCTTACCGAAAAAGCGATTAATTCTCGGCGGTGAGCCTTTGATGTGGAATTTAATTGAAACAATTGAGAAATACAATCCAGACTGCTCGATCTTCAACCATTACGGGCCGACAGAAACAACTGTAGGCGTGCTGACTTATCAGGTAAAAATGCAAGGCGATCGCATTTCCCAGACAGTTCCTTTAGGTCGCCCGCTACCCAACACGCAGATTTATTTGCTCGATGCGCACTTGCAGCCGGTTCCTGTAGGGGTAGCCGGTGAATTATATATTGCTGGGGCGGGATTGGCTCGTGGCTATCTAAACCAACCAGAACTCACCGCAGAAAAATTTATTTGCAAGTCATTGACTCAGGAACCGGAAACTCGACTTTACAAAACTGGCGACTTAGCTCGCTATTTGCCAGACGGAAATATAGAATTTATCGGTCGCGTCGATCGCCAAGTAAAGCTGCGAGGTTTCCGCATTGAATTAGGGGAAATTGAGGCGGGGCTGTCTCATCATCCCTCTGTACGCGAGGCAGCCGTTTTACTTCAGGAAAATGAACCGGGGAATCAGCGTTTAGTCGCCTATATCGTTTCTCACTCAAAACTCAGCGTTCAGGACTCACAACTGATTGAAAGCCTGCGTTCATTCCTCAAAGAAAAGCTGCCCGAATACATGATACCTTCTGCTTTTGTGGTTCTGAAAGCGCTGCCACTGACTCCCAATGGCAAAATAGACCGTCAAGCGCTTCCTGCACCGTCCATAGCAGCCAATTTTACAGATACGTTTGTAGGCCCTCGCACTCCCGGTGAGGAGATTCTTGCCGGAATTTGGAGCCAGCTTCTCAACCTTAAAAAGGTAGGAATTCACGACAATTTCTTTGAGTTGGGGGGACACTCATTACTGATTACTCAGTTGTTAGCCAAAGTGCGAGAATGTTTTCAGGTGGAATTGCCTTTGCGCGTTTTGTTTGAAGCTCCTACTGTAGCTGGTTTAGCTGAAAAGATCGAAATGCAACAAGGGGGCAACACAGCGGGCGATCGCCCCTCGAATTTCGATATTAATGCTGAAGCTATCCTAGACCCAGCCATCCGCCCGGAAACTGCAATTTTTGAGCCGACGGCTGAACCCACTCGCATCTTATTAACAGGATCAACAGGCTTTCTGGGAGCCTTTTTACTCCGGGAATTGCTGCTGCAAACTCAAGCAGAAATTTATTGCTTGGTACGCTCGGACGATGCTGAATCAGCCAAGGAGCGTATCCAAAGTAGCCTCGAATATTATTCGATTTGGGACGAGCATCTTAGCTACCGGATTATCCCGATAGTAGGAGATTTAGCTCAGCCACTTTTGGGGCTTTCAGAGGAGCTGTTTCGAGAAATGGCAAGCCAAATTGATGTCATTTATCACAATGGCGCGTTTGTCAAGTTCACTTATCCCTATTCGGTTCTCAAGCTTTCTAATGTTCTGGGAACTCAAGAAATCCTGCGACTGGCGAGTCAAATTAAGCTCAAACCCGTGCATTTTGTTTCTACTATATCCGTTTTCTCCTCAGCGGGGGAATCTGGGGTGAAGGTTGTGGGAGAGCAAGACGAACTAACGCCGGGAGAAGTTCTCAAAGGCGCTTACCCGCAGAGTAAATGGGTAGCAGAAAAGTTAATCGAAATCGGGCGCGAACGCAAAATTCCTATCAGCATTTACCGACCCGGACGTATTTCAGGACACAGCCAAACGGGTGCTTGCAATTCCAGCGATTCACTGTGCCGATTGCTTGCCGGTTGCGTGCAATTAGGATGCGTGCCCGATAGTGATAAGCTGATGAATGTAGCGCCAGTGGACTATGTGAGCCGAGCGATCGTTCACTTGTCCAGGCAAAAAGAATCGATCGGGAAAAATTTTCACTTAGTCAACCCTCATTCTTTCTACCTAAGTGAATTGGTGGCCTGGATTCGCTCAATCGGCTATCCAATCGAGCGGGTTTCTTATGAGACTTGGCAAGCAGAAATTGTAAATCGCGCTGGAAATTCTCCCGATCATGCGTTGTATCCGCTTGTCGGTCTTTTTTCCGAAAAAGTTTCTGAAGCGGAAATGCCACAATCAGGAACGCTACATTTCGATTGCCAAAATACGCTAGATGGACTTGCTACCACTGACATCACCTGTCTGCAAGCAGATGCGAATTTGTTTCGCACTTACTTTTCCTATCTCGCCGATCGCCAGTTAATAGAGGCTCCCAAACATCTGGTCTAAAAATGTAGAGGCGCGAGCGATCGCGTTTCTACCTCACTCACTTTGAGGAGAATTTTAAATCAAGCATCACTTAGACTGGCCCAAGTCCTGATTAGTTTATTCAACAAGAGGCAAAAGATTTTTATGTTAGGAAGTAGTAATGCGATCGCGATCGCAGGCAGAGCTACCGCAGAAGGAACGCGGCGTTACAGGGAACGGTATAACAAAAACTGTGCAGCCGATCACTTCCGAGAAACTGGTTCGCTCGTTGCCAGCTCGATTGGAATTGGCACTTACCTTGGCGAACCAGATGAGTATACTGACACTCTTGTGGCGGAAGCTGTAGTTGAATCGGTTCGGCGGGGTGCAAACCTAATTGACTCAGCAATCAACTACCGCTACCAGTACGGAGAGCGGAGTGTCGGAAGGGCTATCCGGCGTCTCCTGAAATCGGGAGAGGCTTCAAGAGATGAACTAATTATCTGTACGAAAGGTGGCGTTGTTCCCCATCCAACTCCAAACCATGTAGAGTGGTTTTATCAGCAGTACGTCGAGCCAAACAACTCTACTGTCAGCATGGCAGATTTGGCTGCGGAGCGTTACTGCATCCACCCAGAATACATTCAAGATCAGCTTAATTGGAGCCTCGCCAACCTCGGCATTGAGACAATCGATGTCTACTATCTTCACAATCCAGAAAAGCTACTTTCTCAAGTTGAACCCGATACTTTTTACTATCGGTTGCGAGAGGTTTTTGAGGTACTTGAAGGTGCAGTTTTAGCTGGAAAAATTGCCAATTACGGTCTGGCAACTTGGAATGCTTTCCGCGTACCTCCAACTCAAAGGGATCATATTGATCTGGCGCGTGCGAAGTCCATTGCTCGGGAAGTAGCTGGAAACAAAGAGGATCGGTTTCGGTTTATCCAGCTTCCTTTGAATATGGGAATGCCGGAAGCGGTTCTAACTCCAACTCAAACAATCGAAGGAGAACAAGTCTCAGTATTGGAAGCTGCCGATCGCTTAGGCATTTGGGCGATCGCCAGTATGTCGCTGTGTCAAGCGCAGGTTATCGGTCAGATCCCAGAAAAGATTGCTTTTGCCTTTGGCGAAAGCTTGCGGACAGACTGCCAGCGGGCGCTCCAATATACCCGGAGCGCCCCTGGCCTGCTTAGTGCCCTTGTAGGGATGAAAGCGCCAAAACATATAGAAGAGAACCTAGCCCTTGCTGCTGTCCCGCGGCTTGGGAGGGCAAGGTTTCAGGAACTTACTGATTCAATTGTTCAAGTGTTAAACGGAAATTGAAGTTCCCCTTGCTGGAGAACGGCTGAACTTAACCCTCTTTTGTCACTTTCGGCAGAAAATAATCTGGGATGGTTATAGCATAAGACTTTTACCAAAAACCTTGATTTCAGCCATTCTGTTAGAAAATAAATGCTCAAATCCTTAATATATCTACAGTTGAAAATTTGGCTCTCATTTTTATTTTCTCAGAGTGACAAAAGAGGGTTAAAATCTTGAATGGCGTTACCGAACCTTAGAATCTGACGGGGTGACAACAAGAGTCAAAAGCTTGATAGAATCTAGGACATAGCCCTCATATTGTTTCCGGTTGCATGGGAATGATCAAGTCAAAGTCAAGGTCAATAATTCCCTCTTCCCCAACGGACTACTCCCTATCCCGAACGGTGTAACCGGAATTGATATTAGCTGTCAGTTATCAGTTAACAGTTGCCAGTTGTCAGTAGCAATCGAATTTGATTTTACAGTTCAACTTTTCCGCAGTGCAGCGATAATCTGTGCGTTTGCCTGGGGAAAAGTAAATTGGTCAATTTCATCGAGTGTGACCCAGCGAATTTCATCGCATTCGATCGCTTGCGGTTCCCCACTGACGTGGCGGCAGTGGTGCACGTAGAGCCTAACTGTAAATTTAGTGTAGTCGTGGTCAATTGTAATCAGGCGATCGCCTACTTCTACGACAATCCCCAACTCCTCCATAATTTCCCGTTCTATGCAAGCTTCGATCGTTTCTCCAGGCTCTATTTTACCGCCCGGAAACTCCCAGAAACCCCCGTGCAGTCCATGTTGTCGGCGCTTGTCAATCAAAATTTGTTGGCGATCGTTCCAGATTGCAGCAACGCCGATAACTTTGTGGGCAACAGAAGAAAGAGACATATTAATTAGCAATTGGGAATTGGGAATTGGGAATTGGGAATTTAAGAATAATATCAATAATTATTCAATTATTTAATCTAAAATCTAAAATCTAAAATCTAAAATCTAAAATCTAAAATCTAAAATATTAAGCCCCCATCTTGCGAGGGGGGGCTTGACACTTGGACCACTTAAGTGTTAAGAATCTACTAATCCTCCGAGCCGTGTCTCTCACTGGCTTGTATGGACTTTTCAAAAGTCATTCGCTGTTCGGCATTTTTCAGAAAATAACCGCTAATCATAGCTGAGGCGAGCAATCTACCCAAATGTTCGCGACTGGTAGTCACTGTCACCCCGAAGTGTTCCGAAGGCAAATTCCCCAAAAGTCCAACAATATTTCGCTCCATCACTTGAAACACTTCGTGAGAAGTCGGCTTAGACAACTGAGAAACTGTGTCGGGAGCCATCGACTGCACGTATTGCCATAATAAGTTGGTATTTTCTCCGTCTTCTTCAAAGAATTCTGGGGATTTATTAGATGAGTTGCTCACGAGTACCTCCGTTTCAGAGACAGCTTGTTATGTTAGACGCGGGCGGTTAAATTAAATAACCCTTATCCGATCGCTGCTGATCTTTATTACTAAGTAATTACTAATGTAGCAGGACAGTCGTAACAACCAAGTGGGCACAACCGAATTAAAAGCGACGGTTTTTACGATTTTAGATTGGGGATTGCGAGTGGGCGAAATGTCCGATCGCCAATCCCCAGTCTACCTAGCTGGCTAGATAATCGTTCATATCTTGCTTGCGCTTGCGGAGTTTGGTCAAAGCTTCCCGTTCTATTTGCCGCACTCGTTCCCGACTGATGTTGAGACGATCGCCTATTTTTGCCAAAGTTAAGGTTTGCCCGTCTTCTAAACCGAACCGCAAGGCGAGCACTTCTCGCTGTTGCTGAGTCAGTTCCGCCATCAGGTGGTCTAAGTCAGTCCGCAGGGAAGATTGCAGGGCAAAATCTTCTGGCGTAGTACCCGTATCTTCCAACAAATCGCCCAACTCTGTATCTTGATTGTCTCCCACGCGCAAGTCCAGGGAAAGTGGCAGGCGCGCGCGATCGAGATATTCGCGAATCTGTTTGGGAGTCAATTCTAGCTCTGATGCCAATTCAGCAGCCGTGGCCGCGCGACCAAGCTGTTGAGCAAGTTGGCGCTGAGCCTTTTTAATTTTGTTGAGCTTTTCGGTGATGTGGATCGGCAAGCGGATGGTGCGGCCTTTTTCGGCGATCGCCCGAGTAATTGCCTGACGAATCCACCAATAAGCATAAGTAGAAAATCTGTAGCCCTTAGTCGGGTCAAATTTTTCTACTCCCCGCTGCATCCCGATCGTGCCTTCCTGAATTAGATCCAGTAAATCTACGTTGCGCTTGATATATTTTTTGGCAACAGACACTACCAGGCGGAGATTCGCTTCCACCATTTGGCGCTTTGCCCTTTCCCCGTGTTCGATCGTGCGCTGCAACTGTGCCTCAGACAGCCCAACTGCCTGTGCCCATTCAGCCGCCGTCGGGTCGCGGCCTAACTCTTCGGCTAAAATATTTTTCTCCTGATGCAGTGCGGTTGAGCGCTGTACCTGTTTCCCGTAGAGTATTTCTTGCTCATGGGTCAACAAGGGAACGCGGCCGATTTCCCGCAAGTAAGCGCGAACAGAATCTGTATCTGAGGACTTAAGAGTTTTCATGAGCTTTTCCCGCTGAGGATCTGTGCCTCTAAAGGTTTGCGGTAGTCACAAACCCCTAGCTTTAGCTGGGAAGGAAAGCGGGCGGGGACTTGCGCTTTCCTTCCATTTAAAGAGGCTTAATTTTATGGTAGCTAGCTACTACTCCCAGTCAGCACCGTCTCAGGTTAGGTTTTGGTTGGGGTGTGCAAATACTACGTTATGTTAAGAATCTTAACATTTGTGAGAGCAGTTGCCTACATTTCTTCATATTTATTTCATGTAAGCCTGGACTGTTGGTACGAGAGTACCCGCTTTCCTAGCTTTACAGTTTGCATCAATATAAACAAAATCAACCACCTCTCACAGGGGGAGATGGGGAGAGGGGCAGAGGGGGAGATGGGGAGGGAACGCTGTTGGCACAGCAAAGAGTGAAAAATAAAATTTAAATGCCCGGCAGCTTCAGTTCGCGATCGCACAAAGAACCCAAGAAACCGGGCTTTTTACCGAATATACGGGCTGTAAGGAGGTATTTTGGTTAAAAAACCCGATTTCAGGCCACCCGTCTGTCCAAGGGTATAAATCTGAAGTTACACATATTGATGAACCCGCCCTACAGATAAGGATTAATTAACAATTAAATAAGAGATTTGAATTGCAGGCATTCGCTCTCCAATCTTGAAATGAATCTGCGTTGCATCTGCATTGCATCTGCGGTTTCCCTATCAATCAAAAATTTATGCAATAAGTCTAATCAGTTCTTTGCCGTTGAGCTTCGTACAAGATGAGGGCTCCGGCAATCGACACATTTAAAGATTCTACGCCACGACTCAGGGGAATTTGGATTTGTCGATCGGCCAAACTCCTCAATTCTTCCGACAAACCAGAGCCTTCGTTGCCCAAAACTATCAGAGTCGGCACTCGCAAATCTACTTCCCAATAACTTAAACTGGCCCCGGCGACGGTTGCTAAAATTTGCATTCCTCGATTTTTATAGGCCGAGACTTCGGCGGTTAAATCTGGACTGACTGCCATTGGCAGTTTAAACCAAGCTCCTGCGGAGGCGCGCAGCACTTTGGGATGGTCTAAATCGGCGCTGTCTGCGCTCAGCAGCAAACCGTCAGCATTAGCAGCCGCAGCCGTGCGGACGATCGCCCCCAAGTTGCCGGGATCTTGGATTGTTTCTAGGGCTATTCCTAAAGTTGACAATTTTGCGGCCTCTGTTGCGGTGCGGGGTGCGGTGGCGACAATGCCGTCGGGTTGGACTGTAGTGGCGATCGACTCTAACACTTTTGCACTTACTAATTCTGTGCGATCGGCTAAATTACCAACTTGCTCCCAAAGTTCCCCGTGCCGATCCAGCCATTCGGGAGTGCAGCAAACCGTTGCTAGCGGGTATTTGGAAGCGCAAGCTTCCTCCAGCAAGTGCGTCCCTTCGAGTAAAAATAATTGTTGTTCCCTGCGTCCCTTCGAGCTGTGCAGCTTGCGAATTTCTTTAACTAGGGGGTTTTGAATACTTGTCAGCATTGTTTAATTCAGCAGAGCGAATGGGGTTATTGCCTGTATCGGGTTAACCCCAAACTTCCTTCTGCCTTTGGAATGCGGAACCCGGGACTTGAACCCGGAAGGCTTGCACCACATGAACCTGAATCATGCGCGTCTACCAATTCCGCCAGTTCCGCATTGGTCACGAATTACTACTGTGCCATAAGTTCGCGAATCTGTCAAGTGTTTTGGGGAATTTATTTTTTTTCTGGGCTGCTCCTACATATCAAATCCGTTGGCATGGGAATTATTCATCTCTCTCTTCTGGAGATTCTGTGTCTGAAGCATCAAGAGTGGTTTAATCATTTAACAACAACAGTAAACTATACAATCGCTAATAGGTCGTAAGATTAAACGAACCGCGAAGGCGCTAAGGACGCGAAGGAAGAAGGAAGAAAATATTCCTGATGCCGAATCCGATTTTGGATTTCCGATTAAAATTACTAATCCATCTAAAATCTAAAATTGTCCAATGCCATGCCCATTCTGTTACCATTGATTTGGCAGATATTTCTCATCACGTCGGCTACCTATGTCTGAGCCATTAACCCTCGATCCGAGTCAGTTGCCAGATATTAGCAACTTAGTTTTAGAAGACGATACTCCTTTGGACAGCTTCATCAACGAAAAACAGCAGCGGCTGCTGACAACGGTTTTATATAGCGGTGGCGATACAGGTATTACCGTTCCTTTCATTGCGGCTGCAAATGTCGGTTTGTTCAGCAGCGTGCGTCTACCTGGAATTGCCCCGGATGTGTTTCTTAGTGTCAATATTACTGGTGCTGAGGATTGGTGGGAAAAACAAGTGCGATCGTATTTATTTTGGGAATTTGGCAAACCTCCCGAAATTGCGATCGAAATTGTTTCGCCAACTCCGGGCAACGAATTGGGCAGCAAGTTAATAGATTACGCTCGAATGCGAATCCCGTATTATGTCGTGTACGATCCGCTACGCGAGTTGAAGGGGAGTACGCTGCGAGTCTTTGAATTGCAGAATCAATCTTACGTGCCGAAAAGTGATGCTTGGTTTCCCGAAGTCGGTTTGGGACTAACTCTGTGGCAAGGTGAATTTGAAAATGTCGGTGGTACTTGGTTGCGCTGGTGCTATGCTAGTGGCGAGCCCATTCCTACAGGCGACGAACTGGCGGCACAAAAAGATACTCAGTTATCTCAAAAAGATGCTCAGTTATCTCAAAAAGATGCTCAGTTACTGGAGGAACAGGCGCGCACTAAACAAGCATTTATCCAGGCGATAGAACTCGGTTTAAGACTGAAATTCCCAGATGAAGGATTGCTGTTGCTTGAGGAGATTGCGGGAATTTCTGATGTTGGTGTTTTGCAGGCGATCGCATCTTATATGCCAGCGGCCAACAACCTCGATGAAATCCGCCAAATCTATCAACCCTAATTTTACAACAAGGTTCGTAGTAACTCACATCTTGCGCTCTTCTTAGGAACGGGCTCTTCGGCCCATTCCACAAAACATCAAGTTGCTTGTGGAGTGGGCGTCCCGCCCGCGCCAAAATATAATTTTAGATGCGGGACAGCTTACTTAAAAAAAGTGGGAATCTAATCAGCCAAATCGGGGAAAACCTCGCGCACGGCCGGATGCACCAATCGGTGATTCTGCACGTTCAATCCCTTCGCCAAACTCGGATTCATTTCCAAAGCTTTAATCCCGTTATTTGCCAACTGCAAAACATAAGGCAAAGTGCTGTTATTCAAAGCTTGAGTTGCAGTCCAAGGCACGGCACCGGGCATATTCGGCACGCCGTAATGCACGACTCCTTCCTCAACATAAGTAGGATTTGTGTGAGAAGTTACCCGCAAAGTTTCCACGCAGCCGCCTTGGTCAACGGCTACGTCAACAATCACAGAACCGGGGTGCATCTTCGCAACAAATTCGCGAGAAACCAGAATTGGAGCTTTTTTGCCCAATACCAAAACCGCACCGATTAACAAATCAGTATCGGGGATAACTGCTTCAATTTGCAAAGGACTGCTGTAGAGGTATTCTACTCTGGAACCGAACAGAGTTTCCAAGTAGGCTAAGCGATCGACATTTACGTCTAATATCTGCACTCTCGCGCCCATTCCTACAGCAATTCTGGCTGCTTCTGTGCCGACAATTCCGCCGCCCAAAATCACAACTTTACCTGGTCTTACCCCCGGTACGCCGCCCAAAAGCACTCCTCTGCCACCTTGCTGTCGTTCCAGAAACCGAGCTCCGAACTGCACGGCCAAACGCCCTGCAATAATACTCATCGGCGTCAGCAGTGGCAATTTTCTGTCCGGGAGTTCGACGGTTTCGTAGGCGATGGCCTGGACTCCGCTGCTGATTAAATGCTCAGTTAATGTGCGATCTGCAGCCAAGTGCAAATATGTAAACAGCAACTGCTCTTTTTGCATCAGCGGATACTCAGCAGGCAGCGGTTCCTTAACTTTAACAATTAGTTCGCGCTTCCAGACATCTGAAGCCTTTAAGACAATCTTAGCCCCTGCTTCAACGTAGTCCTCGTCCGCGAAACCGGCCCCAGCACCAGCATTCGTTTCGACAAAAACTGCGTGACCTTGGTCCGAACAAGCCCGGACACTTGTGGGACTGAGCCCGACTCGAAACTCCAAATCCTTGATTTCCTTGGGGACGCCTATTTCCATCTATAACCTCTAATCTCAGGCATACGTCGATCGAATCTAACCTAAAAACCATCCCCAGGGGGACAATACCATTGTAGATTTTAGATTTGGCAATCCGGCTGGGCTAGGAGAATTTTTGTTAGATTTTCCGGCTGATCGATCGCAATTTCCAAAATTGATCGTTTTCCATAAAGTCGATCGGCTTTTTAGCTTGTTCCTACTTTATTTGATATGCGTGGTCGGCATTGATATACATTAGACCTCTTGCAAAAATCCTTTTCCTCAATTGATGGGACGGGCTCTGGGGCCCATCCCACAAGAGTTATTTTTTCTTGTGGGATGGGCCCCAGAGC
>NZ_JANMZH010000830.1:0-8477 GCF_031383065.1 Microcoleus sp. OTE_8_concoct_300
TTTGTTCGAGGATGCCATTTATTCGATATAGTCGATCGGTCATCAGAAAATTGGGTAGAAACCTCGTCCTTTTAGGACGGCTTTATATTACAATATAATTGGTCAACGACCCACCCGAGACGATGGATCAAACAGCCTATACGAGCGAAGTTCAGCATTGTGCTGGCGGCGAAGCAAAATCGGTAGACCGGGAAAAGAGGATAGGGCAATGGTAAACATCCCTAGAATCAAAACGAAGAAGAATTCCGTTTGGTATTCGACACGTAAAAACCGCAGGGCTTGCGGGGTTAGTCTGTGGAGCGAACATAAGACCAACTCTCTTTTAGGGTGGAGGCAGTTGCGAAGAAGCAGAAATTCAAATCGTGAGGTTTGGGAATCCCCGTACCTTCAGGTCGGGGTGGATGTCAACAGTCTGTTTCCTCAGTTTTGGCGCTCGTCTTGACGCGCTGGGGCTTTGGCTCTAAAACGGGTTCGTTTTCCTGTAACCAAGTTTCGATGTACTCCAACAGAACCTCATTCATGCTGAGGCTACGCATGGCACAAGATGCTTTGAACTTGGCTCTTGTCTCTTCAGGTAGATAGATTTTTACGGACACAGTTTTACTTGTAGTCAAAGCTTCCATATCGCTATATCGATTTGTCTATGTGTCTCGCCTGACACACAGGCGCGCCATCAGATCGGGTCGCCTGTCGATATAAGGACTTATCGTTTTGTCCCTATGTCGATATAATAACAGACATAGCCAAAAAAACGACAACCGCGCCGAGTTAAACGGCAATGCCGTTTCCATACATTTTGCAAAAAAATGCTTGACATTCCTACCAGTTTGTGCTAGCTTATCGAATAGTATTGTGTTTAATCCACAAATCGCAGCACTTCACCTATGTTCACAGCCAACAGCTATTTTTATTTTTGGTACAGCCAAGTTCGCCCGGAGTGAATTTACAATTCACTGTGAACATCCGGGCGAACCGCAGATTAACACCTGCGGTTTTGTTTTTTCTAGTCCTTTTTCCAACAACCAATCGAGTACAAGCGAAAACACCGATGACCTTATTCAGTAACTGGTATTACGGCTTTTATTTTTGGCCCAACAGGAGTTCTGGGTAAATTGTCGCGCTGTCTTATCGCACCAACCCGGAACTCTTAAAAGTTCCGGGTTTTTTGTTGTCAACCACCCACTTAATTTTCCAGGAAAATACCCTCATGTTAGAAGCCAAACTCGTAACTAAATCTCATCCCGAACACCAAACAATTGTTAAACTCTCAGAAACAGTCTCTGTCGGCGGCACAGAATTATTAATAATCGGCGGCCCCTGTACCGTGGAAAGTTCCCAACAAATGGAAACAGTCGCCCGCCAACTATCCGCCGCATCAGTGCAAGCTTTGCGAGGCGGAGTCTACAAACCCCGCACTTCTCCCTATTCTTTCCAAGGGATGGGAATTGAGGGACTCGAAATTTTAGCCGATGTCAGCCGACGTTACGGTTTGCCCGTGGTGACAGAGGTAATGTCGATCGCCCAAATCGAGCCCGTTGTCACAAGTGCTGATATGCTGCAAGTAGGCAGTCGCAATATGCAAAACTTCGAGTTACTCAAGGCGATCGGTCAAGCCGGAAAACCAGTCCTCCTAAAACGCGGCTTGTCAGCCACAATCGAAGAATTTGTGATGGCCGCCGAATACATTGTCAGTCACGGAAATCCTGATGTAGTTCTGTGCGAAAGAGGCATCCGCAGCTTCGACAATTACACGCGGAATGTATTAGATTTGGGTGCAGTCGTAGCGCTGAAACAGTTAACGCATTTGCCAGTAATTGTAGACCCTTCTCACGCTGTCGGCAAGCGCGAATTAGTCGCACCACTAGCCAAAGCAGCGGTTGCTTGCGGTGCAGACGGATTGATTATTGAGTGTCACCCGCAACCAGAAAAATCGGTTTCTGACGCGCGGCAAGCTCTTTCTTTGGCAGATATGGTAGATTTAGTTGCGAGTTTGCGGGCTGTAGCCGCGGCGGTTGGGCGGTGCATACCCGAAATTAATGTGCATTCAGAGGTATTAAGTTTGAAGTGATATTAGTAGAAAATAAGGTATAGCCTTTCTCAGTAACATGAGGTACTATCCGGCCTAGGGCATAGGGCATAGGGCATAGGGCATAGGGCATAGGGCATAGGACATAGGGCATACCTCACTTTTTTGAGAACCGCTATATAACTTTTAACGTCAAACTCTACAGTCGGTTTTCGCTGAGATATTGCACCATTATCAATAATCCTTTCAGGGCGGGCAGGATGCCCACCACACAAGAAAATTGATATGTTGTGGAACAGGCCCGAAAGCCTCTTTTTAACAATGGTGCAAGATATAAGTGAAAACCGAATTGAGCTTTGAGGCAGGGGTTTAAACCCCTGCCGAAATAGGGAAAAGCGCGTGTTTCACGAATTTAGATTAAAATAAAAAATAATACTGTCATCTACGAAAATTTGCTTAATTATGGCAATACTACTTAACGTTCCCTCGATCGTCTGCTCTGGTTGCGGTGATACAATTACCAAAGCCATCAAAACTGTTGACTCCGATGCTACTGTGAATGTGGATGTCGCAGCTAAGACTGTTACAGTAGAAGCTCAAGCTTCACAAGAGTCAATTACACAGGCGGTTGTTGCCACGGGTCACACCGTCCAAGATTGATATCGAGTTTACAGCAGGCAGCCAGAAACCGGGTTTGATGGGCGAGAATACTTCGTTACAGCCTGTAGATACGGCAAAAAACCCGGTTATCAGAAAATTGGGTTTAAAACCCCGTCCTTTTACGACGGCTTTATTTCCAAAAAGTTCTAAAAGTTCTAAAAGTTTCCCAAATAGTACGGTATACTACAAATAGATACAGGTAGAATAACCGCGAGCATCGATTGGATAACCAACCCCAAAACGACTGGCTAGGAAAAAATAATGTCTCGTGGGTGGCGAAAACCACAAAAACATAGCTAGGGTACCCATAAGCACCCATACCAGAAAACTCAAAATATTAGTAGTTTAGATGTACCGTAGGGCATACGGGAACAAAGGGAGTGATCCCTTAACGCTTGGGGAGACAAGCCCTCTGGGGCTATTTAAATTAGGCTCGAAGCTTCGTTCAATGGGACGGGTTTTTGGTTTAAATATTGCCGAAAGGATGAATAGTTTAAAGGTATGTTAGTGAACCAAGAATCCCCGCGCGTTCACGCCGGGGAGTGTCAATCTGCTTCGTCTAAGTGTTCGGCGACGGCTTGGTAAAGTTCCAAAACGTGTCGATCGAGTAAACTATAAAAAACTTGTCTCCCAACCTTGCGGTAACTTACCAACCGCATCGCCCGCAATGCCCGCAACTGGTGCGATACTGCTGATTCGCTCATGCTCAAAGCCTGGGCCAAGTCGCACACGCACAGTTCTTGTTTTGCCAAAACCGACAGCAGCCGCAGGCGGTTCGCATCTCCCAAAAGACTGAAAAACTCTGCCATGCGCTGGGCTTTTGCGGTGTTGAGAACTTGTGTTTGGATGTCGCCGGCCCGCGAACAGTCAACTAGGTGCGAGGGCTCGCACGTGGGTGTATCGTTTACTTCGCGAGGCTGACTTATCGCTCCATTAACAGCAGAGTTTGGTGACATCTTTTCCAGGCTGGTTTTAATTCTCATTTTCATTTTAGTGCGATCGGCAAACCTTTTGTAACAAAACTTGTACATACCCTTGACTTATACCTGAATATGTGTTCACATATAAGTATAGAGAAACAAACCCACGAGGAAAAACTAAAATGACTACTGTCACCCAAATGAAATGCGCCTGTCCTTCTTGCCTCTGCATTGTCAACCTCAGTGACGCCATTGAAAAAGAGGGCAAAACATACTGTTCCAGTGCTTGCGCTGACGGCCACCCCAACGGCAGCGGCTGCGGCCACACCGGCTGCGAGTGCAGCAAGTAAATATTCGGCTTCAAAAAAGGTTAATCAACCACTCTAAAGTCTATCTAAAGGGAGATGCGCTACTCGCATCTCCCAATTATTGTGCTTTTAGGTTAAAGAAAAGTTAAAATAAAGCTAATTTAAGGTTAAAACTGCATTAATAGACTAAGTACAGAAGACTAAGTACAATTGCTACTTGCGGAATACAATAGAAGTAAGTTGTGCCGCAATACTAAGTACAAATAGTGCTATTAACAGCAGAGACCGCAGCAAAAGTTGAAAACCAAAAGTTTAATTAGGAGGGGGCAATGAATGAGCGGGAAGATTTTTTACATCCTCGCAATCGCTACTACGGTGATTTCACACCAGAAAACTTGGCGTTTAATGCCAACTTGCAGGAATTTGCTCAGAAAATAACTTATATTTGCTCGCTGGAAACAGGGGGGAAAATTAGCGCTGAGAAAGCCTATAAAGATATTAAGGTGCTTTGGAAAGACTTAAAATCCTCTAAGAAGCAATTGGGAATTGGCCAAAAACCCCCCAGTACCGATGAGGGAAATTCACCTTAAATCACAATAAATAACCATCTTCTAGGGGCGGGTTCACCAACATCTGCAACTCACCTCCCGAGTATTTTTAAACCCGCCCCGACTCCACCAAAAATACTTTTGAGTTTTAAGTTAAAGTGTAAGGTGCGCCGAAGAACACCCTAGGAAGTCTATGGTTGAGGAGTTGGTGTTGCTTCTCTTGCAAAAGGAGTGCAATTGCCGCCGAGGCCAGAAGTAATCGTGCAAGTATTAGTTTTCAGCATTCCCTGATATGTATCAGCACCGGTGCCGGGGCCGCCCAAGTCGTCGCTGTAAAGTTCCTTGTCCGAAATTTCGACATTTGCTTCCCTCGCCACAGTCTCTATCAACTTCGGATTAGTTGTAGTTTCGGCAAAAATTTTCGGCACTCCTGCGGTCTTAATTTCTGAAGATAATTCGGCAATTCTTGCTGCTGTGGGCTGTTCCTCTGTTGTCACACCTTGCAAAGCTCCAGCCATCTCCAAATCGTAAGCATCCGCATAGTAACTCAGAGCATCGTGAGTTGTTACTAACTTGCGTTTTTGGGCTGGAATAGTCGCAATTTGAGCTTTGATCCAAGTATCTGTTTTTTGCAACTCATCTGTTAAGCTTGCTGCATTTTTGGTATAAAGTTGAGCATTGGTGGGGGAAACTTTGATCAATTGGTCGCGAATTGTTTCTACCATGCGTAGCCCATTTTGAGGGTTATGCCAAACGTGAGGGTCAGGAACTTTTTCGCCTTCTGCGTGGGGTTGGTTTTGGGCTTTCTCTTCGCCGTGTTCGTCCTCGTGTTCGCCTATCAGCGGTTTGGGAACTGCGAGTTCGTGTACGGCGATTTTGGGTGCGGAATTACTGCTGGATTGAATTAACTTAATGATGCTGGGTTCGTGGTTGTAGCCGCCGTATAAAATCAGATTTGCGGTTTCAATCGCTTTGCGGTCTTCCGGCTTGGTTTGATAGGCGTGGGGGTCGTCTCCCGGCTGCAGCAGACAGGTGGTGTCGATCGAACTTTGAGCGATTTGTTTAGTTATGTTGCAGATAACGCCAGTCGTGGCCACGACTTTGGGCAAGTTGGCGGCGGGACTGGCTTGAGTTTGAGTTGCGGCGGGACTCTCTGACACCGGATTGCTTGCGTTCTGCCCTCCACTGCATCCAACCAGTCCGCAGCCCATCGCCAAAACAGTCGCACCGCACAATCGGCCGGTTTTTCTTTGTATCTTCTTTAACATTTTCACCTTTGGAACGATAATCGTTATTGCTTTTTCGAGTTATCCTATTCTAGTAGCTACGAACAAGAATCGTTCTCAAAATCTCGAATTATGTTAGAAGTGCAAGACTTAGCTGTCAATTATCGAGGAATTTCGGCCCTCAACAGCGTGAGTTTCCAGTTAGAATCGGGGCAATTAACCGGTGTGTTCGGTCCCAACGGCGCGGGGAAAAGCACGATGGTGAAAGCGATGCTGGGATTGATCCCCACCTGTCGGGGTTTGGTGAAATATCAGGGGCGGCTGCTGAAGGAACAGTTGTCGCGGGTGGCTTATGTGCCGCAGCGATCGCAAATTGACTGGGATTATCCGATTACGGTGTGGAATGCGGTAATGATGGCGCGAACCGTTCAGACTGGTTGGTGTCGCAGTTTCTCGAAGCAGTCGCAAGAATTGGTGAAAGCTGCTTTACGGAGGGTGGGAATGTGGGATTTGCGCGATCGGCAAATTGGCGAACTTTCTGGCGGACAGCAGCAGCGGATTTTCTTAGCAAGGTCGATCGCCCAACAAGCCGATTTATTCTTCTTCGATGAGCCTTTTAACGCGATCGACAAAGCAACAGAAGAGATTATCTTCGAGATTTTTGCCGAACTCAAGGCCCAAAATAAAACATTGCTAGTAATCAGCCACGATTTAGGCGAAACTTTAAAACAGTACGACAATTTATTATTGCTCAACAAGCAGTTAATTGCGAGTGGTTCCTGCCGAGAAGTTCTCACCGCAGCCAATATTCAAAAAGCCTATGGATACGATTTAAGTTTAGTTTCTGCGTGAGGAGAAAAAGATTTATTTTTAACCGCAGATGAACGCAAATAAACGCAGATAATTATCTTATATCTGCGTGTATCTGCGTCTATCTGCCTGTATCTGCGGTTAAAACAATAAGATTATTGAGGTAAGTAATTAAATGTTAAATCTACTAATTGAGCCGCTCAAATTCGAGTTCATGCGAAATGCGATCGCCGTCGGCATTTTGCTAGGCATTCTCTGCGCCGTTGTCGGATCGTATTTAATTGTACAACAAATGGGAATGATGGTTGACATGATTGCCCATTCGGTATTAGCAGGATTGCCGATTGCTTTTTCTTTAGGTTTCAATATTTCGATCGGCGCGTTTATATCGGGAATTATGAGCGCGGTAATAATGGCCTGGATTCAATCGCAATCGCGCCTAAAAATTGATGCAGTTATGGCATTAATCTTGTCTACATTTTTAGCAATTAGCGTCACGCTGATTAGCCTCTTGCGGACAACAAAATTAGATTTAGACGGGTTTTTGTTTGGGAATATCTTATCAGTTGCACCGACGGACGTGCAGCAGACTTTTGTCATTACTTTGATAATTTTGGCGACGGTTAAACTGCTTTACAAAGAACTGCTATTCTATACTTTTGACCCCCTGGGGGCGCAAGCGTGCGGTTTGCCTGTAAACTGGATTTATTTGGGAATGATTTCGGCGATTACGCTGACCATTGTTGCGAGTTTGCAAACTGTGGGCGCGCTGTTAGTAATTTCGCTGTTAATCGGGCCGGGAATTACGGCGTATTTGTTGGTAAAAGAGCTGCATTTAATGATGGGATTAGGAGCAATTATTGGGATTACAGCTAGCGTGACTGGTATGTATCTCAGCTATTATTTGAATATGCCGTCTGGTGCGGCAATTGTATTAGTTATTTTTGGCCTATTTTTAGTAGCTTTGCTGTGCAGTCCCAGTCAAGGGATTTTGACAAGAAAAAGAGGAGAATGAGTACCGGGATTGTTCCTGAGGGCGGGCGGGTTTTGTTCTGAGATTGTTGGCGATCGCCCAAATCACTTGCTAAACCCGCCCTACAAATTATGCGTTTTTACTTAGCTTGACAATAAGCTTCGTAAACGCCGTCAAGCAGTAAATTGAGAGCAAAAGTTGCTTTCTCGGCGGCTAACAGCGCTTCCTGTTTTGCTTCTTCAGTTTGGCAGAGCTCTAACAGCGCTTCGCGGGTGGCTTGCGAGTGGAACTCGTCGGCTTTTTCGTGGACTTTAAAGAAAGACAAAGCAGCTTCGGAATCGATGCCGTAAAATTCCTTCAAACCAGCGATTTTGGTTGTAGAAACTTCGGGGATTTGCGCTTCGTAAGCGTAAAGGGCGGCTAAACCTTTGACGGGGGATTCGCTGCGCGCTAAGTCTTTGAGAATGCGGACGGATTCGCTGGTTTTTTCTAAGTGTTCGCGATCGAGAACTGCGTTTCTGTCTAAACCCAAACCTTCGGCAAAGCGCAGCCACAGTTCGGGGTGATTAGCAGCGCCTCTCTCTTCTTCTATCAGGTTTTCGAGGAGCATTTGACGAATTTTGATGTCGTCGCAGGCGGCGTGGGTAGCGCTGACGTAGGTGGGGAAGTTGTGGACTTGCAGGTAGTATTCTTGTGCATACTCTTGCAGCATTGCGAGGTCGAGTTTACCTTCGTTCCACATTTGATAAAACGGGTGTTTCAGCAGGTGGTTTTGGTCGAGAATACTGTTGAGTTGTTCGAGAAATTGCTGTTGGGTCATAATTGTCGATCGGCTTTGAGGATAGTGCAGTCACTAAAATGTTACATTGACACTCCCCAGCTATCAGGCGTGGGGATTCTTGGTTCTGGCGACATACCTTAAAACTATCTATCCTTGCGGCAGTTCTTAGACCAAATATCCGTTCAAATGAACCAAATATTGAGCCTAATTTAGTTAGTCCCAGAG
>NZ_JANMZH010000834.1:0-18166 GCF_031383065.1 Microcoleus sp. OTE_8_concoct_300
TCGGAAATTACTTCCCGGATCAGCAAACCCTTGGAACTGTTTGATGTAACAGGACAAGTTAATGCTTTCTTGGGTGCTGAAGTTAAGGTAATTTCAGTCAAATTTTGTGAGAAAACTTTCAAAATATTTCGTAAGCGCATCAGTATACCTTATCCCTGCGGATTAGATTACAAAACAGTCTACGATAATAACTTTGCCACATTTGAGTTAGCTAGCTTTAGTTTAGGACCAAGTTCTAGCACTAGGGGTAAAGCTATTAACGGTTACATGGCCGAGGCGACAGTCTTCTTCGATGCCAACTTTAATGGAGTAAAAGATGAAAACGAACCCTTTTCAATTACTAACGCGGATGGCAGCTTTGACTTAGATGTCTCTCTTGACAAATTCGACAAAAATAATAGCGGCGACCTCGAACCGACTGAAGGCAAAATTGTACTGATAGATGGCATAAATACCTCTACTTATTTGCCACAGCAAACGCCCCTATTTGCCACACCTGATGCTACTGTCGTCACTCCGTTAACTACCCTATTGACCGAGTTGGTCGAGCAAGGTACTGACCAAAATCAGGCGCAAATTCAGGTTAAATCTGCACTGGGACTGTCGCCAGGAATTGACTTGACTAGCTACGACCCGCTACAGGCAATTACTCAAAACGACCCGAACGGTTTGGCGGTTTATGCAGCACACGCTGAGGTGCAAAATACCATTGTCTCGATCGCAGATTTAATTAGCGGTGCTTCAACTACCGCAAAAAATGAGATTGCCTCTAGCGTAATTTCCGCCGTTGCCAATCAAATCAAATCTGGCACTCTCGACGTAAGCAATTCCACACAAGTGCAGGCGATTATTGAGTCGGCGACGAGTCAACTGCAAGTACCGCAACTATCTAGTATTGCTTCGGATGCTGCCCAAATTATTGCCGAGGGAAATCAGCGAATAAAGGCGATCGTATCCAGCAATTCCTCGCCCTCAGATGCCGCGACAGAAATCGCCCGCATACAAAAAGTCGCACAAGGAGAAGTAGCCCAAGATTTACTGCAAGTCGCAGCCGGAAATAAAACGATTCAGTCGGCGATTTCCGAAAATACTGGTGCATCTCTAAATACCAAAATTCAGTCGGCGACAGCTAACAATCCAACAGTCCGTAATAATTTAGATACAGATGACTCCAGTACACCGTCTACCTCCGAAGAACCTTCTACCTCCGAAGAACCTTTCCCCAGCAGCGGTATAGAATTCGTTAAAGATGGGGAAAATACTACCGAAAGTACAGATGGCGATGATACCCTCATGGGCAGCGCTAGCGATGATATATTGCGCGGTAAAAAAGGAAATGACTTGCTGTTTAGTCTTGATGGCAATGATTGGATGAATGGCAATCAAGGCAACGACTTGACAGATGGTGGAATGGGTGACGATACCCTTTACGGCGGAAAGGGTTTTGATACTTTGACAGGTGGTGCGGCTAGTGACTTCCTTTCTGGCAATCGAGGTGAAGATATCCTAATTGGTGAAAAAGCCGACGATACCCTCTACGGCGGTCAAGGCAATGATATTCTGCTAGGAGGTCAGGGTAACGATTTCCTCAGTGGCGATTTGGGGGATGATACCTTAGTAGGGGATGTAGGGAGCGATCGCTTCTTGCTTTCCATCAATTCTGGTATTGACACCATCGATGACTTTGAAGTCGGTCAAGACTTGTTAGTATTAGGTAACGGGCTGACTTTCTCGCAATTGACAATTGCTCAAGATAGCGGTGCAACATTAATCCGGTTTGCACAAACAGGGGAGATTTTAGCCTCTCTCACCGGAGTTTCTGCTATCGGTATTAGCGCGGAAAATTTCGGATTGATTTAAGAGCGATTGGGGGTGAAGCACTTGTTCTAATAGTTCGCTCGATCCCCCGGCGTTCCCCGCGTCCGGGGAGTAGGGGGTGGGACAAGAGGGTTCTTTCGTCCCCCTTCGGCGGGGGGTGCACGGGGAATCGAGACTTAAACAACAATCAGAAATACAGAGTCTGATCTTGAATGCACGCCCGTTACCGTTGAACGATCGCGTCTGCGGACGTTCAGCCAGGGTTTTATGATCTCGTGATTTGTCCAGTTTTCAACGACCATAACATTTGCAACCGTTCTTTTTAATACTTAGGTGCGGCTGTTTTTTAGTTGTTGATCGCTGACTCTGTGCACTTGCGATCGCCAGAATCAGTTGAGGTACCATAAGTAGGATGTCGTTTCATATAGTAGACCTCTTGCAAAAATAATTAGGACGGGCAAGATGCCCATCCCACAAGAAAAAATAACTCTTGTGGGTTGGGCATCTTGCCCGTCCCATCAATTGAGGAAAAGGATTTTTGCAAGAGGTCTAATACCTTTATTCTCTGCAACTTCATGTAAATTTGGTATGACGCAAGTGTCACAATTAGTAGGATTATCTACTATCCTACACCCTTTTTCGTGCCTACTTACTTATAAGGACACTTGCAATTGATTTTTTTTGTTATGTAATCGATTTCGCGCTGGCTCCGTCGCAATATTACTTAATAAATTTCCCCATTTTTATGAAAATTTTAATTAAAAAGGTGTTTATAAAGAAAACTTTATATAGATTTTCTCAAAAAACAGTTATGGTGGCTATAACCTTCAGAAATAGTTTCGGACGAAAGCCGCGAAACAGGGAAATCATTGTCTTTTTTTAGCTATTAGTCAGGTGTGCTATGCCAAATTTAAATAATCAAGTTTCAGGAAGTGCGATCGCCTTTATAGATACTCAAGTTGAAAATTATCAAAGTTTGATGGCCGGGGTAACACCGGGTACGGAAGTAGTCGTTTTGGATGGCAAGAAAGATGCGATCGACCAAATTACTCAAATTTTACGCGATCGTACCAATATAGACAGCATTCACATAGTTTCTCACGGTGCTCCCGGCAGCTTGCAACTCGGCGACGGTAGCTTGAGTTTAGATGATATAGAGTGCGATCGACATTCTCTACAGCAGTGGTTTTCGCAACGAACCGACTCAACGGGCAAAAATCGATCGAATATCCTGCTGTACGGGTGCTGTGTAGCAGCAGGCGAGACAGGTAAAGCATTTGTCAAACGCTTGAGTGAGTTAACCGGGGCAAGTGTTGCAGCTTCCCAAAACCTCACCGGAAGTGTAGCAAAGGGCGGCGACTGGGAACTGGAAGTCAGAACCGGTTCAATAGAAACACCGCTGGTATTTGAAGCCAAAGTGTTAGCGGGTTACGAGTATGTTCTGTCTACTTTTGGGGCTGCGACTAATTTTCCCATAACCGACAATCTCCGTAAAGTTGTGACGGAGGACTTTAACAAAGACGGCAATCTTGACCTAGCCTTTGCCAGCGGTGGACCCAACAGCGTCTCGATCGCACTGGGAGATGGCACAGGTCAATTTGGCAGTGCCACTTATTTTAACACCAGCCCGCCGGCCAATCTCAATACTACCTCTGTCGCTGTAGGCGACTTTAACAAAGACGGCAATTCTGACCTGGTTACGACTAATAATTATTACAAGAACGTTTCTCTCCTGTTAGGGAATGGCGATGGCACTTTTGGTGCAGCCACCTACTTGGAGGTGGGGTCATTCCCCTCTACCGTCGCTGTGGCAGACTTCAACGGGGACGGCAATTCAGACTTAGCTATAACCGATTTCAGCTCTAAAAACGTCTCCATCTTGCAGGGTAATGGTAATGGTACTTTTGGCGCAGCTACTAATTTGAGCGTGGGGTCAAATCCCTTATTTGTGGTTGTCGGCGACTTTAACAAAGATGGCAAGTCTGACTTAGCGACAGCGAACTTTGGTTCTAGCGTATCCATCCTGTTGCAGAATGCTAATGGCACTTTCGCCCCCGCCACGAACTTTACTGTTGGAAATAACGTTAGTTCCATTGCTATAGCAGACTTTAACGGGGACAATAATTCTGACTTAGCAACCAGCAATCAAAGCTCAAACAACGTATCAATACTGTTAGGAGATGGCACTGGAAGCTTTAGTACAGCTACCAACTTTGCCGTTACAGAACCTTTTGCTATTGCTAGTGGTGACTTCAATGCCGATGGAAAAGTCGATTTAGCCACAGCCAACCCTTCATCGGACAATATCTCCGTCTTGTTGGGAAGTGGCAATGGCAGCTTTGGGACTGCCACTAATTTTGTTGTGGGAGACAATCCCCTAGGTATTGTTGTAGGCGATTTTAACAAAGATGGCTTATCCGATTTAGCTACGGCGAACTTTGACGGTCAAAACACCTCGATTCTGCTGAATACATCCCCGGTGGTAAATTTCGGTGCTGCAACTTACAGCGCCACAGAAGGAACCGCAGACACGGTAGTTAATATTCCCGTCACTCTCAGCGACACTCCTGACGCTGCTGTAACAGTACCAATTGTCATCGACCCCAGCAGCACAGCCACCGAAAATTCAGACTACACCATTTCCCCTACCTCGATTACATTCCCCGCAGGCGCAACAGGTGCGGCACTCACCCAGAATGTTGCAGTTACTATCAAACCTGACAACATAGCTGAAAACGCCGAAACCGCAATTCTCAACTTTGGCACAATCATCGGTGGCGTTGCAGGTACAACCGCTCAAACAACATTAACTATTGCTGCTAACGGTCAACCTTCAAGCCTGAGTCCGTACGAAATCGACCTCAAAACAGGCACAATTACTGGTGAGCCAAACCAGTTTATTTCTCTAGTCAATACCCCTACCGACTCAAACGCAGACAGTTGGTTAGAAGCGGTAGCCAAAATCAATTTTGACGGCAACATCAAAACAGCAAAATTTATCGTTGAATACGACGAAACCCCCTCAGGATGGACGGTAAATCTCGGCGACTCTGCGTCAAACAACGGCTATGGAGGGGATGCAAGCACTCAAAGCCGCGATGCCGAGATGCAGATTGTTAACGGCAATATGAGCGTTAACGGGAATGACTACAATACACCCGCTGGCGGATTCCTTACCCAAGGAAGTGTGACTAACTTGGTCAGCAACGGTTCCCGCGTCGAGTTAGAAGTCAGCAACGAAAAACTTGCGTGGGATAACAAAAGCGGACTACAAAATAGCTTGACTTCGCCGTATCTTTACGCCCTCAACGGTCAACCTGATGATGAGGGACCAGTCAATTCGGAGATTTACGCCGGATTTAACAGGGTGATTTCTGGACCTTTTGATCGCATCGGATCGGGTGCTAGCAAGGTGACAATTCTGCTCAATCCCATCGACTACGCAATTAGTGCAGATACTCCAACCGTTACTGAAGGCAACTCGGGCGAAACTGCTGCCACTTTTACTGTTACCCGCAGCGGTTGCACTGAGTTGGAAAGCCAAGTAGATTATGAGATCGCCGGTACTGCTGACGGCACCGACTACAACAACATCGGTGGCACATCCGGTGCCAATGGCGCCACTGGTACGATTAATTTTGCAGCGGGCGAGACATCGAAAACCATTACTCTTGATGTTTTAGGCGATGTCGCGATCGAACCCGACGAAACTGTTAATGTTACGCTGTCAAATCCCTCTGGATTAGATTCTACACCGACAATTACCACTGCTACCGCTACCACAACTATTACTAATGACGATATCCTGACTGGCGACAGCGGAAATGATGTTTTGATGGGCATAAGGGGCAAGGCTTCCCTCGACAACGGTATGAGAAATGACTCTGTTTTCGGCGGCAAAGGTAGCGAGACTTTGCTCGGAAGTAGCGGTGATAATGCCTTGTTTGGAGGTAAGGGAGATGATTTGCTGAATGGCGGTTTGGGAATGGATACTATGACAGGAGGAATGGGAGCGGATAAATTCCTACTCTCTACCAATTCCGGTACTGATACGATTACCGATTTTGAAGTCGGTAAAGACTTGTTAGTATTAGGTAACGGACTGAGTTTCTCGCAATTGACAATTGCTCAAGATAGCGGTGCAACCTTAATCCGGTTTTCACAAACTGGGGAGATTTTAGCCTCTCTCACCGGAGTTTCTGCTAGCAGTATTAGTGCAGTTAATTTCGGATTAATTTAAGAGCGAGTTCCTGTTGATTACGCAGATTTCGGCATTCCGATCAACTCGTGAGTCTGATAGTACGACAGGGGGTAAAAACCCCTGTCTCATAGCTAATATCAAATCCGGTAGCATCGTCGGGCGTAAAATCCCGTTAACAGTCAACCAGGAACCGTGCAACCAGAAATCATATAATTCATCTGCGTTAATCTGTGTTTATCTGCCCTCATCTGCGGTTTTAAAAAGAGAATTTGTTAACCGCAGATAACAATGGATTGACGCTGATTCACGCAGATTAAGAGAATAGAGATAGGAATAATGGGGATAAAACCGAATTTAACCTAATATTCCTACTCAGCACCGCTGATATCGCATTCCCGGTAACTGCGAAACTAATCCCAACAATTCCAACTGCAAAAGTATACTAGAAACTGTTCCCGCTTCTAATCCCGCTGCTTCGACAATTACATCAAAAGAAATCGGCCCAGATGCGATCGCACTTAACACCTTAGCCAATTCCGGCTCCAACGGCGGCCCTTGCTTCTCAACCGTCGGATTTGGGGGAAATAGCGACAACTGCTCGGCTCTATCCAATTTTGGCATAGCTCCGAGCATTTCCAACAACCTGTCTTCGCTTAAGAGTCGATCGCTACTCGGCAGAATCGGATGAGCACCTTTACTCAGCAACTCCAAACACCCAAAGGAACGCTCATCATCCAATCTTGCCGTCAAAACATACACATCCCGGCA
This sequence comes from Microcoleus sp. OTE_8_concoct_300, assembly GCF_031383065.1. Lineage (NCBI taxonomy): Bacteria > Bacillati > Cyanobacteriota > Cyanophyceae > Oscillatoriales > Microcoleaceae > Microcoleus > Microcoleus sp. OTE_8_concoct_300. The sequence continues at coordinate 6,788 of NZ_JANMZH010000834.1, forward strand.
AAAATCATTAGCTTGATAAGCAGTAATTAAAGCGCCCGATTTTTGCGGAGCTTCTATCACAATTGTAGCACGGCTCAAGCCCGCAATTATGCGATTTCTGCGCGGAAAATTAGTTTTATTCGGTTGAGTCCCCGCCGGATATTCGCTAATTGCCAATCCCTGCTGCAAAACGCGATCGCACAACCTCTCATTTGGCTTAGGATAAACGATATCAACCCCAGTTCCAAATACAGCCAAAGTCCTGCCTCCCGCCTCCAAACAGCTTGTATGAGCCTCTGTATCAATCCCAGCCGCCAATCCCGAAACAACAGTAAAACCGCTTTTAGCCAAAGCCGTACTAATTTTGCGAGTCCACCTTCTGCCGTATTCCGAAGGGCTGCGAGTGCCAACAATGGCCACCGTCGGTGTAATTCCTTGATTCTCTTTTACATCGACTAAACCGCGATAGTACAGCACCGGCGGCGGATTGGAAATTTCCAATAATAAGCGGGGATAATCTGGATCTGCGGGGGTCCAGAAACAGGGATTTTTTATAAGATGTTTTTCGATAAATTCTTCGGGATTTAGTTGGCTTCGTTCTTGCAAAATTGTTTCTATTATTTGCTTACCCAACCCTTCGACTCGCATTAAATCTACGGGTTTTGCCGTCCAAGCTTCTGCTAAACTATTGAAATGTTGGTGCAATCTTTGCAACAAAATCGGCCCGATACCGTTAATCTGCGACCATGCTAACCAGTAAGCGCGTTCTTCTATCAACGAGTTGCCCTCAACTTATCTGAGAATAATTTTATCATTTTCGGTGTCTTGTATTTATACAGATTTAAAACTGCTATATAGATTTTTTTTAACGAACCGCGAAGGCGCGAAGAACGCGAAGGGAATTAAGAGAGAGGTTGACAATTACTGGCTAGGTTTTCCAATCGACGAAACGGGCGTAAATATAAGCAATAATTTCTCCTGTCACAGTCCGAAAACCTGCGCTCGATTTCCACCATTCTTGTAGGTTGTAATCTTGCGGTTCTGCAGCTATAATGCCGACTTTAATGTCAGGATTCAGCACTTCTTTGAAAATAATCCAACTTCTGCGGGCGTGAGTGCCAAAAGAATAAAGATTAATTGAGTCAACTTTTAGGGCAGAAGCAGCCAGCCAATCCCGAAGTGCGATCGCAGAAGCAGCAGTGCGGTGTTTCACAACACTCGCTGCTGGTACAGCTATTACTTTGTCTTTATCAAATCCTAACGCAATACAAGTCGCGGCAGTCAGTTCGGCATAATTTTTATATTCAGCGAGATAGTAGCCTTTACTTAAAGGAAGTCCTGTGGTAATTAATTGGCGGTATTCGCCTTTTTTGAATTCCGCGATCGCACTTTTGATCGCATAATCCGGCAACCAGCCTTCGACCACCAATATATCTGCTTTAATCGGCGCATTTACCGCCAAGAATTGATGGATATTTGTGATAATTAAGAGCATTGTAATTATTAATCCCATGATAGCAATTACCCAACCTTCTCTGGTAATTGCCCACATTTCTCGGCGGCGAATTAGACTAATTTTGATTTTTAGTTTTCGCAGTCTGGCCAAATTCATATAGCAGATGTTGAAGGAATAAGGAACTAGGAATTAGGAAGTCGAAAGAAGAAAGAAGGGGTGTCAGCAATTAAGAACGTCCTCACCGTTGGACGCGGTTGCTATATCAATCAAATTCTTATAGAAATCACGCCAATACATCTAATTTTCTGGTGCGGATTTCGGACTTTACGAAAACTTTAGGGTGCGCTTTCGCACCTTACAAGAACTGTTTCTCCCTTCTTTTTTCTTCTATACTATTGGTGTTTCAGATACTCAAAAACGCTTTTATCCCCGATATCCTGCGGGATCGGTTGAAAAAACTTGCGCACAGCAAAGATGATAAACAAAGCCGCCCAAATTGCCAGCAAAAACTGTTCATTTTCGGCTGACAGAAAGCCGAACATATGTCCTAAAATTAAGAGAGGAACTCCCGGAGTCAAAAACTTAGTTTCTAAGCGGTTAAAGCAGAAAGCTTCTTTAAAATAAATGCCATTTAAGGCGGCAAAAGTAAAGCCAATTCCCCACAACGTGGCTGGATGTTCGTACACTGCTAAAGCTAAGGGTTCGCTGCTTTGTACGGCGACAAACAATGCTGCGGCGCCGCCGATCGCCCAAAACACCTGTAGTGCTCGGTGCAGCGCAATCATGTAAATGTGAATAGTTGCTAAGCTGACGCCTAAAGCTATCCAGAAACAAGCAAAAACAGGCGTTACAGCTTGGATTGCAATTGGGTTGTCGCCCTGTTGTAGCACCAGAGTAGCGCCGATCGCAAAACACAGCGCCGCCACCCCCAATCCGGCGCGGTAAATCAAAACTCCCGTGCGATCGCTTTGAGTAATCGTAAACTCGCCGAATTGTCCTTGATAGATTTCCGATTCATCAGGCGATTTCAGTAGTTGCATTACAGCTTCCTCCTATTAGACACGAATGTAGTTCTGCCAAGATATACTTTATTGATAAACCGATACAGCGAGACCGAGCGATGCCTAAATTTAACAAGCCTAAAGTTAACCAGCCTAAAGTTAACCAATCTAAAGTTAACAAATCTAAATTGGACGATCGCCCCGATCAAAGTAAATCCCTTCCTTCACACTCCGAACTTCCTCCTGTTCAGCTTGATGAAACCATTGTAGCAGGCAGAAGACCGAAACCGCTAAACGACATCCAACGCCTCCTGGCGGAAGTACCCGAATTGAGATCGGGGTTCGACCCAGAAATGTTCGCCCATCTCCAGGAAAATATCCCATTTAATGTCAAGCATTTTGAAACTAAAATTCACAAAATTTTAGGATCGAAAAATATTGATGTCAGCCTTAAAAATTCAGTCAAGTATCTAGAGTACATCAAGCAAAATATTCAGCTTCCGTGCCACGTTACTGGCATAGAAGAGTTTGAATGGGAAGAAGAATATACAATGGGTTCTGGCAGCAAAAAAGAATATGCAAGGCTCAAAAAAACTCAACCTTCTTATACTGATAGCTTCACCATTAATCGGTTGGAGGATTTTGTTATTCAGGAAGAAGGCATATTTGTAGAAGTGCAGCGCGTCGGCGAGCGCCAAAAGTTTATGTTGCCTTTATCCGAGTTAGAATCAGTTGATGTAATCTCCCCCAACAATCAGTTATTAGATGATTATGCCGTGTGGTTTGTCAATTATTAAGGAAGTCTTGTCCGAGTCTCCGAGTGTCCGAGTGTCCGAGTGTCCAAGTGTCCGAGGATCGGAGGGGGAGAGTGGGAGAAGGGGAGAGTGGGGGATGGGAAAAATCTTCCTTCTTCCGACTTCCTTCTTCCTTCTTCCTTCTTCCTGACATCCGTTACATCCGTTACATCCGTTACAGAATCCGTTGCCGAACTTCCTTCTTAATTAAATTGAAGTCGCAAAGTGCGATCGCGAAACCAAAGCCAAAGCTTCAACCAAACTGCAAACAGCCGCAATCATCGCCACTTCGCTATTAAGTTTGCTGACAGCAGAACCGACACCAATACCCGCAGCGCCGGCTCCAATAGCGAGGGGTGCGGTGACGCTGGAGATGCCGGAAGCGCAGAGTACGGGGATGGATACGGCGCGGGAAATTTCAAAGGCGGAGGCCAAAGTAGGCGCTGCTTTTTCAATTAATCCCAATGTGCCGGCGTGAATTGGTTGGGCGCTGGTGCCGCCTTCTGTTTGGATAATGTTAGCGCCAGCTTTGACTAATTCTATTGCTAACAGCACTTGTTTGTCGAGTTCCAAAATGTGGGGAACTGTCACAGAAAGGGTGATCTTCGGAAATAGCGATCGAGTTTGGCGAGTCAATTCCAAAACTTCAGAAGCTTCAAAGCGGCGGCCTGCTGCGTAGAAAGCATCAAAGTTGCCAATTTCAATCAAATCAGCGCCAGCTTCTACCGCAGGCACAAACTTTTCCGGTTCCACAGCCGATACACAAATTGGCAAATCTGTCAACTGTTTTGCCATCAATACCAAATCTCGATCGGCAGCAATATCGACAAAGGTAGCACCGCCGAGATCCGCTGCCTTGACGACAGCCGCAACGTTCGCGACATCAAAATTATTTAAACCGCTGATAATTTTCAGGGCGCGGCCTTGCTCAAATGCACGCTGCAATTTAGAATTTACACTCATCGTTAGTTTTCCAACTCAAAAAATTTCTTAGACTTATTTTGACACGGATTAGAACAATTTTTGACAGTCCTGGACGCACTCGGACAAAAGAAACCTGGTTTTTTACGCCCGTGTGCGAGGCTCTAACGAAGTATTTTTGTCGATCGAACCCGGTTTCACCGGCCCCCTGCGTAAGTCGTATTTGAGTTTTAATTCTTAATTGTTAATTACTTCGCGGCTGGCGAAATTTGTACACATCTTTGATAACTTGTACCCAGCCGTCAGAGAGAGATTCGAGAATACGAGCTCCCTTTTCTTTCGTCGCCACCGTCGCATCGCCCAACACACCACTTTCAGTCAACTCTCGCGTCAGCCAAGCAAAAGGCAACTTCCCTTCCATACTCAGCACACTGTCGATCGGCAAATTTTTCGGATATTCTGTAACAGCCAGTTCCATTTTTACCTGCGACGGTACAATTGACAACATCAAACTCGTTTCTGCATCACCCGCGTGAATCCCAAACTCCAACTCCTTCGCAGTTAATAATTCAGCAGCCAGATTCGGAACGCCCCAAACAAACAGCGGAAAAACCGAAAAATCCTGATATTTTTGATGAATGTCCCGCGCCGCAATTTCCATCACCTGCGGCTGTCCGCCGTGAGCATTCATTAACACTAATTTCCGAAATCCTGCCCGGTAAATACTGTCAGCAATGTCGCCAATTACTGCTAAAAGTGTCTGAGAACTGAGCATAATTGTACCGGGAAAATGGCAGTGTTCGTTAGACTTACCGTAGTAAAGAGTTGGCAAAGCATAAGCGGGAATATTTGCATCTAACTTGGCTAGCGCTTTGCCTGTCACCGCCTGGCTAATTGCCGCATCTACAATTAAAGGCAAATGGGGGCCGTGCTGTTCGATCGCACCTAGCGGCTGAATTATAACTATATTTTCCTTATCCGGCATAGACTCAATTTCTGTCCAAGTCAGATATGGAAAAAAGCGCGATTCGGGAATAAAATTGTGCATATTGTGGCGGCAAGAGCATAGGCAACCAAGACCATCAACTAGCCTGAAAACTAAAAAGTAATTTCCAAGATAGATCGCATCTTCTGTCTGTCGGTAGATAATATAATATAGCAGATACTTTAAGAGCGCGCTGATATACGCTCGCCAGCTCATACCGAAAGACGTAGAGACGACTAATTGATGGAAGCTTGGCAAACCCCAGAAACTAATTTAACCGACATTCCGATCGCCGAGGAACTGTCGCACCGTACCCCTCGATCGCACGATCGCAAAGCAGAAAACCGGGCGCTGCAAACGCTGGCCCGACAACTGGCAACCTCGCCCCACACCCTACTCAAAACACTGGTTGCCATCGCTCAAGATTTGTGTGGTGCAGGAAGCGTCGGAGTCTGCTTGCTAGAAGAAAATGCCATTTCCGAACAAATCTTTCGGTGGGAAGCCTTGGCGGGCGTGTGGGAAGCCGCCGAACACAGAAATCAACCCCGCACATTCCGTTTGTCCGGAGCCGGGTTCGATCACCAAACTCCCCAGCTTTACTTCGCTCCAGAAAAATACTTTACCGACTTGCAGCAGCTAGAAATGCCGATCGCCGAAGCGTTAGTTGTGCCGCTACAAGCAGAAAATCAACCGCTGGGGGCAATATGGATTGTATCTCACGATGCCGATCGCCAGTTCGATGCCGAAGACTTGCAGATCGCGCTCGCCCTAGCAGACTTTGCCGTTGCCGCCCTACAAATCGATCGCGCCGATCGCACCAAAGAAGCCTTGCGACAAAGCGAAGAACGCTGGCAGCTAGCCTGTGCCGGCAACAACGACGGCATTTGGGATCACAACCTGCAAACAAATTGCCATGAACTGAGCGATCGCTGTTTAGAGATTTTGGAACGTGGGCCCGAAGAAGTCAAGGACTTCAGCCAATATTTGAGCTACATTCATCCCGATGATGTGGAGATAATGCAAAGCAATTGGCAGCAGCACTTGCATCGAGAAACATCACATTATCGCTGCGAGTACCGCGTTCGCTGTCCCGACGGGCGGGAAAAATGGGTTTTAGCCAGAGGGCGAGCAATTTGGGACTCCTCAGGCAATCCCGTGCGGGCCGTCGGTTCCCTCACAGATATCAACGATCGCAAACAAACTGAAATTGCCTTCAAACAAAGCGAAGAACGTTTGAGCATCGCCATCGAAGGCTCAGGCATGGCAACCTGGGATTTAGACCTGCGAACAAATCGAGTAATTTGGTCGGCGAACCTTTTGAGCATTTTCGGCTGCGAACCGGTACCGGGCGGCGAAACAACCCGGGCTGTGTGGGAAAAATGCGTGCATCCAGACGACTTAAAGCAAGTCATGCAAGCAGTCAAAACAGCTCGGGAAACAGGATCGCTCTACTCTCCCGAATACCGCATTATCCGGGCCGACAGCGGAGAAATCCGCTGGTTGAGCGCGTTCGGGCGCCATCTGTACGACTCCTCAGGCGAAGCAGTGCGGTTTATCGGAGTAATATTTGATGCTACCGATCGCAAAAAGGCCGAACTCGCCCTGCACGAGAGCGAGCAAACCGTGCGCCGTCAACTTCTAGAGATAGAGTGGCTCTACCAAACAACGCCCGTGGGTTTGGCCGTTTTAGACACAGATTTGCGGTACGTGCGGCTCAACCAGCGGTTGGCCCAAATCAACGGCTTACCCGTCGAAGCGCACATCGGCCGCACCCTACGCGAAATTGTCCCAGACTTGGCAGACACAGCCGAACCTGTGTTGGGCCGCATTCTCGAAACCCGAGAACCGAAGCGAAATTTTGAACTCAGCGGTGAAACCAAAGCTCAACCCGGTGTTGTTCGCACTTGGCTGCTGAATTGGTTGCCGCTCAAAGACACGGGCGGGGAGATTGTCGGGATTAATGTCGTGGTACAGGAAATTACCGATCGCAAAATGGCCGAACTCGCCTTGCAAGAAAGCAATAACCGCTTTGAGTTAGCTACAAGGGCGATCGACGGCATCGTGTTTGAGTGGGATTTGGCATCGAACTCAGTTTACCGTTCCGAGGGACTGCACTCCCTCGTCGGTGTCCGCCCAGAGGATGCACCCGCAACACCAGAGTGGTGGAGAGAACGCATCCATCCCGTCGATTTGGCGCGCATCCAAGCCGGGGCGGAATCAATCTTAAGTGCTGAGCGCTACGAAGGCGAGTACCGAGTCCGGCACGAAGACGGGCGCTGGATCGATGTTTGGGAACGCGGCTGTTCGATCCGCAACCAGCAAGGTGAAGTGACCAAAATAGTCGGCTTCACAACCGACATTACCAAGCGCAAACAAACAGAAGCAGCACTGCGTGATCGCGAAACCCACCTGCAGTTGATTCTCGACAGCGCCAAAGACTACGCCATCTTCACCCTCGACACCGGCGGACGCTTTACCACTTGGAACGCAGGCGCCGAGAGATTGCTGGGCTATGCCGAAGCTGAAATCGTCGGCGAGCACGGACGAATCATCTTCACCCCAGAAGACTCTGCAGCCGGAAGGCCGGAAGCAGAAATGCACAGCGCCCTGACGAAGGGAAAAGGAGAAAACGAGCGCTGGCACCTCCGCAAAGATGGCAGCCGCTTTTGGGGCAGCGGGCTGGTGATGCCCCTGCGCGACGCAGCCGGCGAGGTGCAAGGTTTCCTGAAAATCATGCAAGACAAAACCGAGCGCAGGCAAATAGAAGCAGCACTGCGGCAAAGCGAAAATCGCTACCGCACCCTCGCCGATGCCGTCCCACAATTAATGTGGATCAACACCGCCGACGGCAGGTTAGAGTTTGGCAACCAGCACTGGCAAAGCTACACGGGCATCATGTCAGCAGAATTTCCGCTGGCTGCACCGGTGCTGGAATTATTTCATCCTGAAGATCGGCCAGCAGTTGTCGCTACGCGCACCAAGGCGATTCAAGCAGGGGAATCCTACGAATTCGAGTGCCGGGTGCGCCGATTTGACAGCATCTACCGCTGGCATCTAGCGCGAATTGTGCCCGTCAAAGACCCGGGGGGACAGGTGGTGCAATGGGCCGGGATCGGCATTGATATTGACGATCGCAAACGAGCCGAAGAAAGCTTAGCAGAAAGCGACCGCCGCTTCCGCTTCCTGGCTGAGTCGCTTCCCCACCTGATTTGGAACATAGACTCCGCCGGGGAAATTCGCTTTACCAACCAACAAAAATGGTTGGAATATCTGGGAATGTCTTACGAGGAAGCAGCGAAAAACAATTGGGATTCCGTGATGCCGCCGTCGGATGTGGCACAAGCTTTAGCCCTCTGGCAAGAATGTCGGCTCACCGGAGAAGTTTATCAACTTGAGCTGCGCCTGCGGCGGGCAGCAGACCAAATGGAACGCTGGCATTTGTCGCGCGCCGTGCCAATTCGCGACGCCCGGGGCCAGATTGTCGAGTGGATCGGCTCTAATACCGATATTCACGATCGCAAACAAGCCCAACTCAACGAGCAGTTTCTCTCCGATCTCGAACTCCGCTTGCGCCAGGGTTCCAACCCCGCCGAAATGTTCTGGGAATCCATGAACAGTTTGGGAGAATATTTAAATGTCGATCGCTGCATATGGCACGAAATCGATGCCGAAGCCGACCTGGCAATTGTCCCGCAAGACTGGCACCAGCCCCACCTTGACAGCGCCACCGGCACCTATCAAATCTCACACTTTAAGACGCCAGAAATGAAAGCTCTCTCTATGGCAGGTCAAACAGTTGTCATCTCAGATACCGCTAATGACCCGCAGACAGCGACTTTGGTCGATAACTACGAGGGCGCTGGCATTGGCGCTTTGGTCGATGTTCCCTGCCTTCACGAAGGGCGCTGGGTGGCTCTTTTGGTGGTGACCTCACAGGCGGTGCGGCACTGGCGGCCCGATGAAGTTTCGCTGGTGCAAGAAGTGGTAGCTCGCCTCTGGAGGGTGATCCTGCACGCGCGAGCCCTGCAGGACCTGCACGAAAGCGAAGCTCGGTTCCGCGCTCTAGCTGACAACATCGCTCAGTTGGCCTGGATGACAGATGCCACAGGGGGGATTTTCTGGTACAACCAGCGGTGGTTTGACTACACGGGCCGAACCCTAGAGGAAATGCAGGGCTGGGGCTGGCTGCCGGTGCAGCACCCGGAACACGTCGATCGGGTTGTCGCAAAATTTAGGCGCTGCATTGAAACAGGCGAACTCTGGGAAGATACTTTCCCCTTGCGCGGCACAGACGGATCCTACCGCTGGTTTCTCTCCCGCGCCGTGCCGATTCGCGATGAGCAAGGCAAGATACTGCGCTGGTGTGGCACCAACACCGATATTACCGATCGAAAAGTTGCAGAAGCGGAACGGGAACGCCTTCTAGCCCGGGAAAAGGCAGCGCGTGAAGAAGCAGAACAGGCTAACCGCGTCAAAGACGAATTTTTGGCTGTTTTGTCCCACGAATTGCGGACTCCCTTAAACCCGATTGTGGGCTGGACGAAGCTGCTGCGAGCGAACGTTCTGACACCGGAAAAGCAGCGTTACGCCTTGGAGACGATCGAGCGCAACGCCCTACTACAAACCCAGCTTATCGAAGATTTGCTCGATGTGTCGGGGATTCTGCAAGGCAAGCTCAGCTTGAATGTTGTACCTGTAGATTTAGCCGGGGCGATCGGCGCTGCCATTGGAACGGTGCGTCTGTCGGCGGAAGTTAAGTCGATTCAAATCAGCACTCAATTTGCACCGAATCTCGGCCCGGTGTTGGGCGATGCGGGCAGACTTCAGCAGGTAGTCTGGAATTTGCTCTCAAATGCCGTCAAGTTCACCCCGCCCGGAGGCAAAATTGAAGTCGTTCTCGATCGGGTTGACACTGACGCCAAAATTACTGTAACTGATACTGGAAAAGGTATCGAACCTGATTTTCTGCCCTATGTATTCGACTACTTCCGGCAAGCTGACAGCACGATGACGCGCAAGTTTGGCGGATTGGGTTTAGGATTGGCGATCGTCCGCCATCTCCTCGAACTCCACGGCGGCACGGTGAAATCCGAAAGTGCAGGCGAAGGACAAGGCGCGACATTTACCGTCAGGATACCCCTGATGCCCGTGCAACCTCAGACAAGTCCTGCTGCCGCTGAACCGGAGCAATCCTTCAATTTGAGCGGTATCAAGGTGTTAGCGGTGGATGATGATGCCGATGCCCGAGATTTGGTGGTTTTTCTGCTTGAGAATTGTGGGGCAAGCGTTACAGCAGTTTCTAACGCCGCCGATGCCTTGGCGGTTTTAACTCAGTCTGTGCCGGATTTGCTGTTGAGCGATATTGGAATGCCCGACACCAACGGTTATCTGTTGCTGCAGCAGGTGCGGGCTCTGCTGCCAGAGCAAGGGGGACTGGTTCCGGCGATCGCCCTCACCGCTTATGCTGGAGAAATTGACTATCAGCAGGCGCTGGCTGCAGGGTTCCAGCTACACCTTTCTAAGCCTTTAGACCCCCAGAAGTTGGTGCAGGCGATTTTGGGGGTGCTCGATCGATCGGGCCCAAACATTGTTTAATGTCTTTTTGTGTCTGAAAAGTTTTTATTTAACGAACCGCGAAGACGCGAAGAACACGAAGGAAGAAGGGAAGAAGTAAGGCAGAAGTAAATAATATCAAATCCGCTTAGATCTGAGATGTTGGACTATTCTCAATAAGGCTTTTAGGGGCGTTGCTCACAGCAACGGCACACAAGAAAATTCATCTCTTATGGAACAGGCCGGAAAGCCGTTTCTTGACGGTGCAATATCTCATATCAAATCCGCCCTTCATCGAAATTATTCATCTCTCTGTTCTGGAGACTCTGCGTTCTCTGCGTACTCTGCGGTTTAATCATTCCAATGCAACCGGAATTGATATCAGATCTTACCAATTTTATAGTCGTTCAATCGCGCATCATCTCCAATAAAAAACCCCCACAGATGGAGGTTTTTTTATGATTATTGGCTATCGTCGGACAGGTTAAAACATCCTGTCCCTGCATGATGCCCACAGCCCTAAGACTGAATTCTTAGCGGTAGTCGGTACGCACGGCTGGATCGCGATCGCCCGTTGTAGTGGTATAGCGGACATTTTCTTCGCGTTTGCGGGGAATCAAACCGAACAAACCCGATAAGCCAAGCAATCCCAACCATCCCCAATCAAAATCGCGATCGGCATCAGCACTT
>NZ_JANMZH010000858.1:0-6442 GCF_031383065.1 Microcoleus sp. OTE_8_concoct_300
TTTTGGAACAACATCAAAGAGTCGTGCGAAGATGTGGAAAAAAAAGCAGCTAATTGGAAAACGCTACCCATTGCAGAAATTCGCGAGTTAAGACAACTTAAAAATCGATTGAAAGTTATCGCAGCACTCGCTGACAGCGATCAATATGTTTTAGATGAAAATCTCAACAGTTGGCTTTCCCTGCGGGAGAAACTACCGTAAAAGTGCGGGTACTCATCACGCAACAACTTCTCACCGTATCAGCCATAATAGTAACAAGTGAGTTTGGTAATAGCGAGGAAATAACTATGGTCACTGCTACCATAATATCAGATAATTTAGCTCTAGAAGAGTTCGTCACCGAGCCGCCCGACAACATGGAATTGGTAGACGGCCAACTTGTGGAGAAAAATGGCATGACACTAAAGACGGGTAAAATTCAGTCAAAGCTAGATCGTTACTGGGGAGATTACAAAGATTCCAGCGGACAAGGGGGAGAAGTCTATGTCGAAGCTACTTGCCGCACTAACCAACAAATTCGCCGTCCCGATGTCGCTTATCTCACACCCGAATTAGTTGCACAATTTGGCAACCTTGCCACTTTACCCCAAAGTTTCCCTTTAGTTGCCGAAATAGTTTCACCCACCGATATCGCCGAAGATGTATTTCTCAAAGCGCAGGAATATTTAGAATCTAGCTGTCAGGAAGTATGGCTAGTTTTTCCCGAAAGTCATTTAGTATTTGTGATGACTCAAAATCAAATATTGACATTTAGATCCGGCGATACCGCCAGCACCCAACAAATCCTGATCGGTTTTAGCATCGAAGTCGATCGATTGCTAGCTTAAACATCAAACTAAATTGCTACAATATCTTTAAGACTCCCCCAGTCCGCGTAGGCGGACTTCGTTTGTATAGCCCCGAATTCTATTCGGTGGTGTTTAATCCTTCGTTTGTAGAGCCTCCGAATTATATTCGGTGGTGTTTAATCCAGATTGAATATCCCACCCTTATCGGAGCAAACCGCCATGTCAGACGACTTTTCCTTAGACGAGCTTTTAAATAGAAGTTACTATGCCTTCAAAGAGGCAGAAAACCAAGTGGGACAGTGCAATGTTTTAGTCATCGGCAAAACCGGCGTCGGCAAAAGTACCCTGATAAATTCCGTTTTTCGCCAACGCTTAGCAGAAACCGGAGTCGGCCGCCCCATCACTCAAGGCATTCGCCAATATACCAAACCGAATTGCCCAATAACAGTCTACGATACTCCCGGACTCGAACTCAACGCCGAACAAATTAAAGTTATTCAATTAAACGTTGCTAAACTGATTGAAGACCAAAGACTCCTGCACCCAAAAGAACACATTCACGTCATCTGGTACTGCATCAATCACAGCGCCAATAGAATAGAATCTGTCGAGGAAAGCTGGCTAAAAGAAATGGAAGTCAAAGAGGTACCAGTTCTTTTAGTGCTGACTCAGACGACATCTAAAAAGCCGAGCGAGTTTTTCAAGCAACTGGAACACATGAATTTGCCCGTCAGTCAAATTATCCCCGTCATGGCTGAGCCGGAAGAAATAGATGAGGATTATACAGTAAAATCTCACGGTTTAGACAAGTTGGTAGATGCAACTTTTCAACTGCTGCCGGAAGTAGCTAAAAAAGCTTTTGTTAAAGAACAAATTGCCAATATTGCGCTCAAATCCGATATGGCATTCAAGTATCTAAGTGCTTATGTGGCAGGTTCTGCAATTGTCGGTGCGACTCCTGTACCGTTTGCTGATGCGCCGATTTTGATGACGATGCAAACGGCAATGATTGCTAATATTACAGTGATTTTTGGAATGCCCTTTGATAAGGGCTTTATTTCGGCGATGCTGTCTGCTATTAGCGGCACAGGCGGGGTTACTGCTGTTGGCAGAAGTATTGTTACTAATTTGATTAAAATGATTCCTGGTGCGGGTACTGTTGTCGGCGGTGCTATCTCCGCTGCAACCGCAGCAACTCTCACGCTTGCTCTCGGTTTGGCTTACATTGAAGTGCTTAAAGCTTATATGAAAGCTCAAGTTAATGGGGAACAACTTTCTTTGCAGCAGTTGACAAAGATGTTTGTGGATTTTTATAAGGATTATGCTAATTCTGGGCGTAAAACTTTGAACGATGACAAACAGAATCAACCTAAGCCTCCCAATCAAATTAATATTGATTAGATGGGAATGGGGCCTAGGGCATGGCGCATAGGGCATAGGGCATAGGTTATTTGTTAGTTCCAATTACCAATTCCCAATTACCAATTACCCATTACCCATTACCCATTGATTGCTACAATATCAGTGAATTCTGCAAAAAGGAGGAAAGGGCTATGGTAATGGCTGCCGTTTTATCAGAAAATGTTTCTCTAGAAGACTTCATGGCTAATCCCCCCGACGATATGGAATGGGTGGACGGGCAAATCGCGGAGAAAAATGGCATGACAGTAAAACACAGTCGCATCCAATCTAAACTAGATTATTCTTGGAGAAGTTATAAGATATCTAGCGGACAAGGGGGCGAAGTTTATACAGAAGTTCCTTGCCGTACTGACAGGCGAGTGCGCCGTCCAGATGTAGCTTATCTGACTCCTGAACTTGTTGCTCAATATGGCGATGTTCCTACTTTGCCTCAAAGTCCGCCGTTAATTGCTGAAATAGTTTCTCCTACTGATAGTGCGGAAGAGATTTTTCTTAAAGCACAAGAGTATTTAGATTCGGGTTGTCTGGAAGTTTGGATAGTTTTTCCAGAAAGTCGCTGGATAATGATAATGACTCAAACTCAAAAGTTAACCTTTAACCAGGGTTCTACAGTCAGCACTCAGTTAGTGCTGGCGGGTTTTAGTGTTGCTGTTGAGGAGTTGTTGGCTTGAAGGCAAAAATTAGTTACGTATAAGTGCTTTCTAGCAGAGTTCGCCCGCGATCACGAGTGATAATTTGTGAATAAGTCATTGACAAAATGCCACTCGCCCCAGGCAATTAATAAAAAATTTTAGCAATAAAAAGTGCAGTTGTAAATTTGCACAAAATCACCAACAGCGGTAAAATACTTATTGTTTTCTTTGCAAATTTAGCGTAAATTCCAATTGGGAATTAAAACCAATCATTGACATATGTCTAAGACTTACACTGTTGAATTGCTCCACCAAGGCTCTACCTATACCGTAGAAGTGCCGGAAGATCAACAAATTCTGCGGGTGGCCAACGCTGCCGGCATCGATCTGCCTAACTCTTGCAATGCAGGGGTTTGTACTACTTGCGCTGGTAAAATTATTGAGGGTGAAGTTGAGCAAGTTGATTGCATGGGCGTCAGTCCCGAACTTCAGGCAGAAGGTTATGTGTTGCTGTGCATTGCTTATCCCCGATCGAACTTGAAGATAGAAACCGAAAAAGAAGACATTGTGTACGATCGCCAGTTCGGTAAATCCTAGGACTAAGCTAAAATTGACCTAAGTACCGATCGAAGTAAAACCACTATGGATCGCCCCATGACCACGCATTTCATTTCCGCAGAAGTTGACCTCCACGATACCGCCGAAGAATTGCACTCGGCGATTGAAATTGAACTGCAAAAGCACGGCGAACCCCTGCGGTGGGCAGTCACAGACGTGGATGTCGATCGGCAAAAGGCTGTGGTAGAAGGCTACGTGCTTGTGGAAGCATCCCCCGCAACAGTGTGAACCGGCGCCCTTTAACAGTGGTTTTGATAGTCCCCACAGGCGTTGGAGCCTCGATCGGGGGCTTTGCAGGAGATGCGCTGCCCGTGGCTAGGGCGATCGCCCAAATTTCAGACACCCTGATCACTCACCCCAACGTCCTCAACGGCGCTCAACTTTATTGGCCCATACCTAACGCACTCTACGTTGAAGGTTACGCCCTTGACAAATTTGCTGCCGGATGCTGGGGTCTGCAACCGGTACATCAAAATCGCATCGGCTTAATCCTCGATGCCGGCATTGAACCAGACTTGCAGCTGCGCCACTTGCAAGCCGTTGATGCTGCTAGGGCTACATTGGGTTTGAATATAACCGATTTTGTTTTAACCGATCGCCCCCTGCAAGTAGAATTGCGTATTTCTCAATCAGGGGCATCCTGGGGGACGATCGGCAATCCCGACAGTTTATTGCGCGCAGCACAAAAATTGATCAAACAAGCAAGAGTAGAGGCGATCGCAGTTGTAGCCAGATTTCCCGACGATGAAGGCAGCCTCGCCCTCGAAAACTACCGCCGCGGCAAAGGAGTTGACCCCCTCGCCGGCGCGGAAGCTGTCATCAGCCACCTCATCGTCAGGACCTTTAAAATCCCCTGCGCCCACGCCCCCGCCTTGTCAGCGCTTCCCCTCGATCCGCACCTGTCCCCGCGATCGGCTGCTGAGGAAATCGGCTATACTTTCCTACCTTGCGTCCTTGCGGGCCTGGGCAAAGCACCCCAATTTGTCACTCCTACTGTGGGACAGGCATCTTGCCTGTCACAATTTGTCACTCCTACTGTGGGACAGGCATCTTGCCTCTCACAGTTTGTCACTCCTACTGTGGGACAGGCATCTTGCCTGTCACAGGTATGGGGCGGGCAAGATGCCCGCACTCCGGTATGGGGCGGGCAAGATGCCCACCCCACAAGAGAGAAATTCTATGCAAACAGGCGAGATTTCGAGTCCCAGGATTTGTGGGCCGATCGAGTGGATGCGGTGGTGATACCGGCCACAGCCTGCGGCGGCAGTGCTATTCTGAGTTTGAGTGGGCGATCGTCCGTACAAATCATCGCTGTCGGCGACAACAAAACCCAGATGCAGGCGACTCCAGAAAAACTCGGAATCAAAGCTTTGCAGGTAAACTCATATTTAGAGGCGATCGGAGTTTTGGTCGCTTTGCGATCGGGCATCAGTCCAGCTTCCTTGGGTGCAGACATCTCCTCCCTGCGTCGTTTATCTGACTAAACCCAACAAATCTCAAATCTCAAACCTCAAATCTAAAAGTGATTAAGTGGCACAAAAACTTCCCGAAAATCCTGAACTTGAACCCTTGACGCGCACCCAAGTTTTAGTAGCAATGGGCGTGACAGCAATTATGTTGCTGGCGGTAGGTAAATTGTGGTTGCTATTTGGATCGCTATCGCTTTTGCCAGTCAAATTGATAGGAATGGACTTGCTGAAAGGATGTGCGCTGGGACTGGCAATTACAGGTGGCAGTGCGATCGTTTATCACCTCTGGCCCGGTTATCGCCGGAGTGCAGACGTTTACTTGGAAGTAGTGCTCAAACCTTTGTTTTGGCCGGATTTAATTTGGCTGGGACTGCTGCCGGGACTTAGCGAAGAATTGCTATTTCGAGGCGTGATGCTGTCTGCTTTGGGATTGAATGTTACCGGTGTAGTTTTATCGAGTTTTTGTTTCGGCATACTGCACTTGGGAGGCATGGATCAGTGGCCTTATGCTGTTTGGGCAACTGCTGTCGGATTGCTGTTGGGTTACAGCGTTTTAGCGACTGGGAATTTGTTAGTGCCAATTACGGCTCATATCTGTACGAATTTGATTTCTAGCTGTGTTTGGAAGTGGGAACACAATGCAGTGAAGCGGTAGGATGGGTGCATCTCACTTTTGCAAATATATAAGGTTGGCTGTTACCTTAAAAAAATCAGAATGCTTAAGAATTGCCTATGATATGATATCATGTCCGGTCGAGGGACCGCGATTTTTGTAGGGGCCCGTGAGCCAACAATACCTGCCCACAATCTCCCATCTCAAAAACCCGCCCCGACCGGGATATTATGGTTAATCGATCGGACATGATATGAAAGAAGAGTTTCGGGAAATATACGAAACCAATATGACCGTCAAAATAGCCCAAGTCAAGTTTAAGGATTGGCTGAATCATGCACAGATATTCTTTAAAGAATCTACCTTGACAATTGTTAATCATTTGGAGGAAATTTGTAACTACTTTGTTAATCGTACAACAAGTGGAGTCATGTCAGGGATAAACAATCGAATCAAGTTGATTATGCGACAAGGATATGGTTTTTCTAACGCAAGACAATTTTCGCTAGCGCGTATTAGCTTGTTTTTCTGATTAGGTAAAAATATCACCGTAAGTTCCAGAGAGTCCCCCAAGGAAGATTAAAAGCAGGAGATAACTATCAAACCAAAATTAAATTAGCCTCATTAATTATTACAGAATTAATTGAGTTTTGGTTTAAGATTGAATTAGTATTAACAGATAGCTTATATGGAAGCTCATTTATCAGAACACTCGATCAATCTAAAATTCCTTGGATTGTAGCTATTAGAAGTAATTACAGTAGACCTCTTGCGAAAGTCTCAGGCGATCTCTAATTTAGTCTTTAAAGAAAGTTCATAATTATAAATACCAGCGATCAAATTAAATCTTAATCCGAAGCGCCTTCTTCGATTCCGATATCTTGATGAAAGTATTCTAAA
>NZ_JANMZH010000353.1:0-1073 GCF_031383065.1 Microcoleus sp. OTE_8_concoct_300
CTAAACCTTGACATTAGTGTCAATGTCAAGGTTTTGACCCGGCCTGTAGAAACTTCGGGTAGGGACACCGCAGTGCCGTGTCCTGTATTTTACTTAAGATTCAAACCCATAATAAATCTTGCTTGTAGTCGAGTCTCGAGCTCCCCTAGCCTCCACGGCTGTTTCATTCTCGAATTTTAGCTATTCTAAAATTCTGAAGGAAACTATTAATGTCGGACTCGAACGCTAAAAATTTAACTATCAATAAAATTAATAGTTGAATCAACTGTTTTCTTTGCTGTCTCTGGGGTTGAAAACTTTATTTTTTTTAATTATGAGCTGTCATACAGCCCATAATTGAATCCAATTGAGAGATTGTGCTCGCACCTAAAACAAGAACTGAGTTGGGAAATTTATGAAAATTTAGATGGTCTTAAAGAAAAAGTTGGCGCTTTTCTTGAGGAAGTTTCATTCATAAGAAATAGCATCTATAGCAATTCTTGCAGGAGTCGTAAATTTTTTACCCCGCCCCAACCCTCCCCGCGAGTTCGGGGAGGGAGTAACAAATTTACAAATGATTTAGGATTGCTATATAGCAATTCTTGCAGGAGTCGTAAATTTTTTACCCCACCCCAACCCTCCCCGCGAGTTCGGGGAGGGAGTAACAAATTTATAAATGATTTAGGATGGGTATATAACCGGATGGGATTATATTTTATCAGCCCGGGCTACTGTTGCATAACTTTGGAGAATTGGTATTAAGTTGACACCAATGGGCAGTGCCGTTTCCCTACCCCAAAATAATCGCCCTAGGGAGGATGTAACCATCGCCCGATTAATTTTCGGGAAACCGCACTGCCCTTTCCTGATTTCCGGTAACGGGTAAAATCAACCGGATTGGATGATGAAATTACCCTCGCGAGTGCTCTGTTGATATAACCATCGACAAGACGGCTATTGAGGAGACGGCAATGCCGTTTCCCTACCCCAAAATCATCAATAATTCTTACTTAATCGTAAAGTTCGTACCTCTGTAGCATCCTTGAAAAGAAGTTAAACTGGTGCGATTTCTCTGTTCCAATTTAGTCACGAGG
>NZ_JANMZH010000893.1:0-35594 GCF_031383065.1 Microcoleus sp. OTE_8_concoct_300
GCCTAATCGATCGCATCAAAACCCAATTCGATTACGTCATCTATCGCAGCCTCGGCTTTTCCCCAACCCTAGACGCAACCCTCACCAACCTGCTGCAAATCTTTTCCCAACAATCTGAAATTCCCCAAAACATCGAAACCAAACTTTCCCAACTCCGCGATTACCTGCGAAAGTACAGATGTCTGATTGTCCTCGATGACGTGCAGATGCTTTTGGGCCGCCGACAACTCGCAGGACAATATAAAACTGGATATGAAGATTATCAGTTATTTTTTAAACTAATTGCCGAAGTTTGTCATCAAAGTTGTTTGATATTGAATAGTTGGGAAAAACCCCGAGAAATTGCCAGATTATCAAAAGATAATCATCCCGTGCGATGTTTTGTATTGGGAAGTTTAGGAGTCGCAGCTAAAGAAATTTTGAACTCACAAAAGTTATCCGATGAGGAAACATGGGAAACTTTGATTGATATTTATCAAGGCAATCCCCTGTGGTTGGAGTTGACTGCAACGCTGATTCAAGAGTTGTTTGGGGGGAGAGTTTCTGAGTTTTTGCAGTGCGAGATGCCGATTTTAGATGAAGGGTTGCAATCTCAGTTATCTCAACCTTTTGGGCGTTTGACTCCGGCAGAGTTGGCAGTGATGACTCACCTGGCTAATCAACCTGAACCCCTTCCTGTGTCGCAAATCTTCAACAAAATACCATTTTCGCCGTCAGAAATAGTCAATGCAGTGCGATCTCTTGGAAATCGGTTTTTATTGGATACGCAGGAACAGGAACAGATAACTTTGTTTAGTTTGAATTCAGTGGTGAAACACTATGTAAAAACTCAGTCTTCTTAGTCCGCGCAGGCGGACTTTGTTTGTGTAGACGCGGTTTCAACCGCCGTCTTTATTCGATCGGACTCAATAGACCTCTTGCAAAAATCCTTTTCATCAATTGATGGGACGGGCAAGATGCCCATCCCACAATAGTTATTTTTTCTTGTGGGATGGGCATCTTGCCCGTCCTATTTATTTTTGCAAGAGGTCTAATATTCTTAGTCCGCGCAGGGGGACTTTGTTCGTGTAGTTGCGGTTTCAACCGCCGTCTTTATACGATCGAATAAATTCGATCGTATTTCATAAAGCGGGTAACAAACCCAGAATTAATTTAAGTGCGATCGCACCCACTCTCTAAACTCTCTAATTCTCGCATTCTCTCCCTTTTCTGAGTCTAGGTGCATAAACTGTGCGAGTTCTTTGACAGAAAACGAGGCAAATGCCAAACTGGTTTCACACTCGACATAACTCGTATCATTTAAAATGTTAATTATTAGTTTCCCCTTCTTCCAAATCCAAACCTCCGGCACTTTAAGTTCCGCATAAACCGCCATTTTATTGATAGATGAGCTAGTCAAATCCATTTCTACAGCTAAGTCTGGCGGCGGGTCAGTTTTGAGGTCAATTTTTAATTTCCCTCGCATTACAGCTTCATTTTGGATGTAAAAACATTCATCAGCTTCTTTGCCAGCTTTCTTAGGTTGCGAACGCCAAGTAGATGATTTTAATCCGATAATCTCTAATCCTAATTCTTCAGAAAGTGCTGCAATTAGTCTCCCAAGAGTCCAGCTATACCTTTCATGTTCTGGCAGAGGCACCATAAGTTCCAAAGTTCCGTTGTAGTAAGTCATGCGCGGCGTGGGACGTTCCGCAAATATTTCTAACAACTGTTCGTAGGTTTCCCAACTGATATCGTGTAAAACCAGGCAAGAACCTGCAAGATATTCTTTAGTATCTGTCAGAGTTTGAAGCATTGAAAATACTCCTGCTAAATTAGATTAATAATTTGATTGATGATTCGGTCTACATCTCTCACGAGTAACCCGGCTTCTGGTAAAGTAGTCTGTTCTTGAGGAGACTTATAGTTGTTTTTCCCTTGAAACTCAGGGTAAAGAAACTTACTTCTATAACCGTTTTTTTCCACACGAATAATCAAAGCAGCTAAATTTTTGACATTGACTGAATCCGCCAAATTCTTCTTGCACAAGCTCAAAAACATTCGCAACTTAGTCTCGTGGTTCATGGGAATACTACTTTTAAAATGGATTATTATAGCAACCGCGATCGATTCCAGAGCATGATAGGCAAGAAAACCAATAACTTCTTGAATATTTATCCCCTGAGATTGGTGCTGCTTTGCACTAGCTATGTACCTCTGCGCTATCTCGATGTAAGCTTCTTTTTGCTTCATACACTCTCACACCATCTTTGATATATTCCAGAAAATAGCTAGGCATTGCCTCAAATTTCTCGTAACTAATATTATTTAGAATCGGCATTACCAGATACTCAACAAAAAAGTCTGCTAAGATTTCCGACATTTCCCAAGTAATCTCAGTATCTCCTTCAAAATCTCCAAATATGAAAACTTGAACAACTTCCCGTTCTCTTTTTTGCAATACTAGGTTCTGGCGTTCTAATTGTTCGTAGTCTTTATATAAATCTTCAATCACAATCAAGTCTACAGACTGCAATTTTTTGAGTCTTTCCCTTTCCTGAAAAATACTATTGGCAATAAATTTATAAAATCCCAGAAAGTCTTGTTCGTAAGAGTTTATGTCTTGCGTGACTTGCTTTACCGCCTCAATAACTCGATCGGCCTTTTGAACTGCCATATCCTCTCCTTTATATCTTGTGGCACAAGCATCTGGCCAGTGCCATACTCTTGAGGCAGGCAAGATGCCTGCCCCACACTATTCTATTCTACCCCCTCAATCCGGTCTTCCACCTCCTGATAAAGTTCACGCAGACGATCCAAATTACTCTCCGAAGTCTCCCAATAACCCCGGCCATTCACCTCAAGCAAAGTGCTGACAATCTTGCGGAAAGAATGAGGATTTAAGTTAAGCAAACGCTTCTGCATCTCCTCATCTTGGATAAACGTAGTGTTGACATCCTCATACACCCAATTATCCACAGCGCCCGCCGTCGCACTCCATCCAGTTGTATTCACCAGACGCTTAGAAATCTCCCGCACGCCTTCGTAACCGTGCGACAACATCCCCTCGTACCACTTCGGATTCAGCAGCTTAGTCCGCGAATCTAAACGCACGGTTTCTGATAGCGTCCGCACCTGCGCGTTGGCTGTGGTTGTATCAGCAACAAAGGATGTCGGTTGCTTCCCATCTGCGCGCAAACTGCCGATCAATTTAGTCGGGTCGGAGTCGAAATAGTGCGACACGTCGGTTAGGGAAATCTCTGCAGAATCCAAGTTTTGGAAGGTGACTTCCGCAGTTTTCAAGGATGATTCAAAAATCTTCCGGTCTTGTTCCATTGTTCCCGGATTGTCGGAAGAAAAGGCGAAGGATTTGCGAGTTAAGTACATTTCCTGCAACTCGGCTTCGCTTTCCCAAGTGCTGTTTTCTACCGCCAAGTTGATGTTAGATGAATAGGAACCTGAGGCATTGGAAAATACCCGGGTTGCTGCTTGTCGCAGGTTGATTCCCATTTCTTCCGCTTGCTTCAGGGCGTGTTTGCGGACGAAGTTCATCTCTAACGGTTCGTCGGCTTCCGCTGCCATTTTCACGGCTTTATCTAACAAATTCATTTGGTTGATGAACAAGTCGCGGAATACGCCGGAACAGTTAATTACTACGTCGATTCGAGGGCGTGCCAACTCTTCTAAAGAAAGCAATTCGAGTTTGTTTACCCGGCCCAATGCGTCGGGAACTGGCTTCACTCCCACCATCCACATTACTTGGGCGAGGGATTCGCCGTAAGTCTTGATGTTGTCGGTTCCCCACAACACAACGGCGATCGTTTCTGGGTAATTTCCGCCGTTATCAACGCGCTGTCTTTCTAACAGCCGATCGACTACAACCTTAGCAGACTTAACCGCCCCCGTTGTAGGGATTGACTGCGGGTCCAAAGCGTGCATATTCTTGCCCGTCGGCAAAACATCCGGGTTGCGAATCGGATCGCCACCGGGGCCAGGCAGAACATACTCGCCTTCTAACGCCCGCAACAAAGCGCCTAATTCGTTGTCGGCACAAACTTGCTGCAAGCAGAATTCCAGATACTCAAACAGCGGTTTAATCGGTTCTGGATCGATTTTTTTGTAACCGGCGGCGTGCAGTGCATCAATCCAAGGTGTTTTCTTGCCCATGTTGAAGAAATTCAACTTAGAAACAAGGGAAACTCGACCCTCAGCATCGGTTTGTTCCTTCACCAAAGCGCCCACGGCATCCCGACAGGCCAACGTGATATTTTGCAGCAATTCAACATCAGTTAAAATGCCTTTGTCGCTGTTAGTGTAAATTTCGCCGATATCGCGTCCGAGACTGTTAGCTATAATCCGCGGCAAGCTGATCAGTCCGTCTTCTTCGCGGTCTAAATTGGCGATATTCACCAAAGTTGCGATCGCCTCTTCCGCAGTCGGCGGCTTACCGATAACGTGCAAACCGCAAGGTAACAACCGCGACTCAATCTCCATCAACTTGCGGTAAACCAAGCCAACTAAATTGTCCCGTTCCTCCGCAGTCATTCCCGCAGCAACCCCTCTTTCTTGTTCGGGAGGTAAGGCGATATCCTTGTCCAAATTCACCAAACGGCATTTTTCGACGATCGCATCAACAATCGGCACACCGCGCCCAGTCTCTTTCAAAGTTTGATAAGAAGCAATTAACTCGCTGAGTTCCTGCAAACCTTTGTACAAACCAGCATTTTCAGCCGGAGGAGTCAGATAGCTGATTGTTTCAGCATAACTGCGGCGCTTAGCAATTGTTGCCTCGCTGGGATTGTTGGCAGCGTAATAATAGAGGTTAGGAATTTTGCCGATCAAACTGTCGGGATAACATTCCCCAGACATTCCCATCTGCTTACCCGGCATGAATTCTAGCGAACCGTGAGTGCCAAAGTGCAGCACCGCATCCGCACCCCAAATGCGCTCCAAATATGTATAGTAAGCAGCAAAACCGTGGTGCGGGCTGGCAGAACGAGAGAATAACAACCGCATCGGATCGCCTTCGTATCCAAAAGTAGGTTGCACTCCGATAAACACATTGCCGAAATGTTTGCCGAAAATCAGCAAATTTTGTCCGTCGCTGTTCAAATGTCCCGGAGGCGGACCCCAATTTTCTTGCAAGCGTTCCGAGTAAGGAGTGAATTCTTCGTATTCAGCTACAGACATCCGGTAAGCAACATTTAATTCCGGGCTTTGGTATTGGGCTGTTGCGTCGTGGATGACTTCTTGCATCAGTTTTTCGGCGGAATCCGGCAATTCTGGCAAGTCGTAACCGTTGCCTTTTAAGGCTTTCAATACTTGGTAAATCGAGCCGAAAACGTCCAAATAAGCGGCAGTTCCGACGTTGCCTTTGTCCGGCGGGAAACTGAAAACTGTGATCGCAACTTTTTTATCTAATTTTGGTTTGCGGCGCAGTATTGCCCACTTCATGGCGCGCTGGGAAATTGCTTCGATTCTATCTTGCAGGGCGATCGCCTTGCCAGTTGCGCCATCACGTCCCGACAAAATAATCGGTTCGATCGCGCCATCCAACTCGGGAATGGCAATTTGCAAAGCAACTTGAATCGGGTGCAAGCCTAAATCGCTATTTTCCCACTCTTCCGTCGTTTGGAAAACCAGCGGCAAAGCCACCATGTAAGGGCAGTTTAGCTTTTTCAAAGTCTCGATCGCCTTCGGGTGATCTTGTTTCGCCGGGCCGCCCACCAGCGCAAAACCAGTCAGAGAAACCACCGCATCAACTATCGGCAGCGGTGCAACACCTTTGGTCCCAACTTCCAAGAAAAAAGTTTCGACTGGTTTCGAGAAGTCCAAACCGCCGGCAAAAATCGGCACCACCCGCGCCCCCATAGCCTCCAATTCCTGCACCATTGCTACATAGTGCGCGTCATCTCCGGTGACTAAGTGAGTCCGCTGCAATACCAAGCCAATGCAAGGTGCGAGGGGGTCTTTGAGGTCTGCGGAAATATCTTTGCGGGCGTTGTACCAGGTGAGGTATCCTTTTACATCTTCAAACATCGACGGTGCCAAAGGATGCCAAATTCCCATATCCGGGTAGACAACGGGCTCTTGAAAAGTTAGCTGTTCCTGGCCTTTGAACACATATTTATGTGACAGCATCAGCAAGAAGTTTTCCAAGTTTTCTTGGGAACCGCCCAGCCAATACTGGAAACTCAGCATGAAGTTGCGCGCGTCTTGGGCTTTGTCAATGGGCAAATATTTCAGCACTTTCGGCAAAGTTTGCAGCAGTTTCAGCATTCCGTCTTGGAAGGAACTCCCGGATTTTTCCTTCCGTTTTTTCATGAATTCGCCGATCGCACTTTTGCTTTGTCCCAACTGTGCCATCGAGAAACTGCCCATTTTATTTAGCCGCATCACCCCAGGCATCGACGGGAAGACGACGGCGACATCCAAGCTGTCGCGCAGCGGTTCCACCGCCGCTACCACTTTTTCGGCCAAATCTTCGATGAAAATTAGAGAAGCAATAAATACGTTGGCATCTGCGACATCCCGCTTGAAGGCCTCGTAATTTTCCGGGCTGCGGAGTTCCTCGATCAGATAGCCGCTGATTTCTATTGCCAGATTCGGATTTTTCTTGTTTATCGATCGAACCGCTGCCGACAGGGCGCTTTGATACTGCGGTTCTAGTACGACATAGACCACCTTCATGAGCGATCGCCCCTGCAAGTTTTCCGGCACGACGTGGCGAATGGTGGGCTTGACGTGAGTGAACATCCGGTTAGGCTCCTTTAAGATGCTGTTTTCGCGAATCGGGAATTTTTTTATCCCATAAGCATTTTTACCAGAAAATGCTTGCCATTAGGCGATTTGAGCCTGCATATGACACAATTCGACAAATTTATGGCAATTTTTCGTTACATTTTTTTATAAATTCCTTGAGCAAATACTCCATCTTTTCTTTACAAAATTTTACTTGAAAAAATTTATTTTATATGTTTTTGGTTAATTGGTTTGATAAAAATAATTAAAAATTAACCAACCATTGAGAAAGAAATCCTGAAAAAAGTGCCAAGTTTTGTAGAATCGATCAAATTTGCGATCGAGCAATTAACTGATGGAAAAAAGGCATAACTTGTGAAGGCAGAATGTAGCCTTCGGATCATTGCTGACTCACCAAAATAGATTGATATGTTCCCAGGAACTTAAAACAATTTCATAACGTCTTTTTTGTCTAAGTTCCTGATTGGCGCTCTAGTTCACGGAAAGCTAATTGCTATGGACTATCAAGCTCATCAAAACATTTGGGGGAAAACATGGCTAACTACGCAATTTTTGACGAACAATTCTACCTCGCCTCATATCCTTGGATCAAACCCGCCATTGATGCCGGAGTCATCAAATCCGGGAGAGAACACTTTGAAAAATTCGGTCAAGCTGGCGGTCTAACCAAAGTATCGCGTTATTTTGACGAAAATGCTTACCTTACTGTCAACACAGACCTCAGACCCTTTGTCCGCACAGTCAATCCAAACGCGCCTTTTGCGACAGGCCTCGATCACTTTATCCAGTTCGGTTACGATGAAGGACAGCGCCGCAGCGCAGTATCCCCTGAGTACAGCGAAGATTTTTATTTAGCAAATAACTCAGAGCTGCGATCGTTTATCGGCCCCAATGCACCTTTCAAATCAGGCTACCAGCATTTCATTCAATTCGGCGCCAAAGAAGGTCGTTTTGGAACTTCATTTTTTGAACCGGAATACTTAAGAGAAAACCCCGACATTGTACCGTCTGTCAACTCGGGAGTCCTGAGAACTGGTCGGGAACACTACTTCAATTTCGGGAAAAACGAGCCAAACCGCAAGGCAACTTTTGTTGGTAGCCGCAGCAACGATATTCTCACTGGTGTTGGTGTGGGGACTACCGAACTGATTGGAGTGGAAGTAGGTATCGATCCCAGGCGCAATCGGCAGTATGAAAGCTTTGGCACCAATGAGTTCGATGTCCTGATTGGCAGTCCGGGAGCTGATACGTTCGTACTCGGAGTTCCTGCTACAGCCGGGAATGTCACCCCGACACCGCTGTATTTGGGTAACGGTCAAGCTACGATTCGCAACTTCGACATAGAAAAGGATTTTATCCAACTGCAAGGAACTTCTTTAAGCAGCTACAACCTGGCTCCCGTTGGCAACAATTTGTCCATCCAGACACGTGCCGGAGACGTGCTGGGCGTGATTGAAGGAGGAGCAAACTTGGGTTTGATCTTCCAAGAATCTAACGGTAACGGTACTTTCTTGATTGGATAGTCATTGGTCATTGGTCATTGGTCATCAGTCATCGGTCATTGGTCATCAGTCATTAGCTAATGCTGATGATTGATGACTTTTGAGTTTTTGTGGGCGATCGTCTTATTCAAAAAGGGCGATCGCCCTTTTTAAGGCTGTCATCAAAACTATTAGAGGTAATCTAATAATAATTAACTTGACTGTACAAGCAAAAACAGCAAGCAAGGATTTCTCCAAATTCGATTAATGGCGCGCAGTGATCCGAATTAATAAAGATTAGTCAGCGGATCGCAGAAATATGTCTGAAGTGATACTTTGACCAGCAATAAACAGTGTAAAATTGTATGTAGCGCTTCTCCAGTGAGTTTGGTCAAACGCGAGCAATTAAAAGTGATCAATTACCCATTACCGGACATACATAACCGCCCTTGAGAAAGGCTATAGTAGCAGCGATTATAGCGGTTCTCAGATAAATGAGGTATACAGAAACCCTGTAGTGTCAAGCTTTCCAGGTCAAAATTCGTACCTCACCTTTTTGAGAAAGGCTATATATTCCATGTTTAAACAACGCATTTTCGGCAAAAAACAATGACAAACTATGACATTTTCGACGAAAAATACTACCTCTCACAATATCCTTGGATTCAGCCGGCAATTGATGCAGGAATCATCAAATCGGGACTAGAACACTTTCAAAAATTCGGTCAAGCCGCCGGCTTAACTAAAGTTTCGCGTTATTTTGACGAATCTACTTACCTTGCCACCAAACCAGACATCGTATCCTTGGTTCGCACAGTCAACCCAAACGCACCCTTTGCCACCGGCCTCGATGAATTTATCCAGTTAGGTTACGATGAAGGAAACCGCTTATTCCGGCGCACTCAAGTATCGCCCGAATACAGCGAAGACTTTTATTTAGCAAACAACTCAGACTTGCTACCGTTTATTCAGAACAGAACTTTCAAATCAGGCTATCAGCATTTCGTTCAATTTGGGGCTAAAGAAGGTCGTTTTGGAACTTCGTTTTTTGAACCAGAATACTTAAAGAAAAACCCGGATATCGTACCGTTTGTCAACTCAGGCGTATTGAAAAGCGGCCGGGAGCACTTCTTCAATTTCGGGAAAAACGAGGCTACTAGATCCGCAACTTTTGTCGGCACCCGCAGCAACGACTTCATCACTGGTGCGGGTGCGGGGACTGCGGAATTTGTCGGAGTAGAAGTAGGTATCGATCGCAACGGCAACCGACAGTATGAAAGCTTTGGCACCAATGAATTCGATATCCTGACTGGTGGCCCGGGAATTGATACATTCGTCCTCGGAGTTCCTGCTACAGCCGGGAATGTCACCCCAACACCGCTGTATTTGGGTAACGGTCAAGCTACGATTCGGAACTTCGACGCAAACGATTTTATCCAACTGCAAGGAACTTCTTTAGACAGCTACAGCCTGACTCCTGTGGGTAACAATTTGTCAATCCAGCGTTTTGGAGATGTGCTGGGCGTGATTGAAGGAGGAGGAAGCTTGAATTTGACTTTCCAAAAATCTAATGGTGACGGTACTTTCTTGATTGGTTAGTCATTAATCATTGGTCATTGGTCATTGGTCATTGGTCATTAGCTAATGCTGATGATTAATGACTTTTGATTTTTTGTGGGCGATCGTCTTATTCAAAAAGGGCGATCATCCTTTTTTATGCTCTCATCAAAACTATTAGAAGTAATCTCATAATAATTAACTTGACTGTACAAGCAAAAACAGCAAGCAACAATTTATCCAAATTCGATTAATGGTACGCAGTGATCCGAAATAATAAAGATTAGTCAGTCGCTGGTATAAATAGGTCTAAAGTGATACTTTTGCAACCAATAAACAGTGTAAAATTGTATGTAGCGCTTCTCCAGTGAGTTTGGTCAAACGCGAGCAATTACAAGTGAAATTACCCATTACTGGACATACATCACCGCCCTTGAGAAAGGCTATAGTAGCAGCGATTAGATTCCATGTTTAAACAACGAATCTTCGGCAAAAAACAATGACAAACTATGACATTTTCGATGAACAATACTACCTCGCCCAATATCCTTGGGTTCAGCCTGCCATTGATGCAGGAATTATTAAATCGGGAAAAGAACACTTTGAAAAATATGGTCAAGCTGGTGGCCTCACCAAAGTATCGCGTTACTTTGACGAAGAAACCTATCTAGGTAACAATCCAGATATTGCTCCCTTTGTCCGCACCTCAAACAACCCAAATGCGCCTTTTGCCTCTGGTTTAGACCAATTTATTCAGTTTGGCTACGAAGAAAGCCGCACCCGCGTATCGCCTGACTACGACGAAGCGTTTTATGTGGCAAATAACCGAGATATCCTGCCGTTTATTCAGAACGGAACTTTCAAAAATGGCTACCAACACTTCGTCAAATTAGGAAGCAAAGATGGCCGATTTGGTACTCCTTTTTTTGAAAGCGATTACTTAAAGCAAAACCCCGATATTGTACCGTTTGTCAAATCAGGAACGTTTACAACCGGGAGAGAACATTACGTGAAATATGGACAATTTGAATCTACTCGCTCTGCGACTTTTGTCGGAAGTTCCGGCAATGATATCGTCACTGGTTTTGGGGCAGGAAATGTGGAAATAATTGGTGTTGAAGTAGGTGTAGAACGTGTTTACGGCGCGCGACTTTATGAAAGCGACGGCAGCAATGAATTCGATACTCTGACTGGCGGTATAGGTAATGATAAATTTGTGTTGGGCGATTATCAACAGTTCGCCCGCATTATGAGTCCTGGAGAGCAGTTATACATCGGCCCTGGTTTTGCTACAATTGTGAACTTTACCAAAGGCAAGGATAGCATCCAGCTTTTGGGGCCTTTAGATAAATACATTCTGTTTCCGATCAACAATAATCAAGATTTAGCAATCCAAACCAAGGGCTTTGACACGGTGGCTGTGATTCAAGGCGGAGGAAATCTCAGCTTGAATGTATTGCCAGGAGCTACTCCTCTTAAAATTTTACTCGGCTAGAAATCCTGAATCTATTTAGGAGTTGGTGTGGAATGAGGTTACTGCGATCGCCTCTTGAAACAATGCGATAATTGATTGTACAATCCAGAACCCGGGTTGATTCGATCAACCCGGTTTCTAAGTCTTTAATGGCGATCGCACTTTCCTATTCCGGCAAATCACCAAAGCGATCGCGGTATCTGGCAAGCTGCTGTTGTATTTCCTCCGCTCTTTGTTCTGATTCCTCCGCTCTTTGCTGTGCTCGATCGGCAGTGTCTTCAGCCGTCAAATACCTACTACCTCGTTCGTCAAACCAGTACAAAACCTCCAACTGTCGCTCCCCATCGCTGTACTGACCTCGACCAATTCCTAAACCCACTTCCGGCATCCAGAAAGGTTCACCAATTTGCTGTTCGTACTCGCCATTTACCAAACGATAAACTTCAAACGGTTGATGTTGGTCTCGCCGCCAGTAGTAGGGATTATAAATCACATAGTACAGCACGCCCAACCGCGCATAAATCTCTATTTTTTTATCGTATTCGCCGCCGTAAGTTTGAGAAACAATCTCTAGGGCAAATATCGGGGGAATATTATTTTCTTCCCACAGGACGTAACTGAGGCGCAAAGTATCGCCTTTGAACCTTTCAACGCCCAAACTCAAGAAGCCGTCAGGAACGATTGGAACCAGATGACTTACTCCCGTCGTGTGATAAACTCCCATATCCACGGCAAAAAACCAGTCGTTCCGCTGCCGCCAGTGAAATTTGAGCAAGAATAACAGTAAGTTGGGAAGGAAGTTTTGATTTTCGTTATCCACAGGAGTATCATCCGAAGAAGGAAGTTCGGCGCTAGTTGGCAAACGCATTTCTCGATCGAATAGTACCATGATAGAAAAATGGCAAATTTATTGATTAATTGTATCATCCAGAAACCGGGTTTCTCCAATAAACCCGGTTCCTAAGTCTTTAATGGCGATCGCGCGCTAGCTTCAAAACCTCAACCGCATCTTTGTGACCTTCCGATGACGCCCAAATTAAGGCAGTCCAAGTATTATTATCATACGCTTTGATATCAGCTCCTTTATCGATTAAAAATTCCACAACTTGAGTGCGCCCGCTGCCTGCAGCACTCATCAAAGCGGTCAAACCAAAATTAGTTTTAGCATTCACATCCGCTCCCGCCTCCAGTAAAAGCTGTACAATCTCGCTATGTCCGGCAGCAGCGGCACTCATTAACGGCGTCCACCCGTCATTATCTTGACTGTTTGCCTCCGCACCCGCAGCCAGCAATTTTTTGACGATCGCAGAATTGCCAGCCTCAGCCGCAGCCGTCAAAGCCGTCTCACCTTGCTCATCTTTGGCATTGATATCTGCACGCTGTTCGATCGCACTTTCTACAGCCGCAACATCACCCGTCTTGATGGCATTAATTAAATCTGTCATAAAATCTCCCTTGCATCCTCTCAAATCTTAAATCCTATGGCAGTAGATATTTTAATCCTCTCCAACGGCCCCGGAGAATTGGCAACTTGGGTGCGTCCCGCCGTGCAGGCTTTGCGCCAGCAATTGGGGAACGCGGGTACTCAAGCCCGCATCTCTGTGGTGCTGTCCCCCTGTCCCCACGCCACCGGGAAAGAAGCACAAATCGCCCGTTCCTACCCCGAAGTGGACAGAGTGCAGGCGTCGGAGCATTTTTTTCCATTCTTATTATCGGGCAAAACTGCTGAAAATTGGGATTGGTATGAAACAGGAGTTGTTTTGTTTTTAGGCGGCGATCAATTTTTTACAGTTGTGATTGGAAAAAGGCTAAAATATCGCACTGTTATTTATGCTGAATGGGACGCGCGGTGGTATCGCTGGATTGATAAATTTGCGGCGATGAAACCTGAAGTTTTTGCCAAAATTCCCCAAAAATATGCTAATAAATTTACAGTTGTGGGAGATTTGATCGCGGAAGTTGCTCGTTCCCAGGAAGAGCCGGGAAACGCATATCCAGAGGCAGAGTCTCCTACAAAAATAGAATTAATTGGATTGTTGCCCGGTTCTAAAGCGGCCAAATTAGCTTTAGGTGTACCGTTATGTTTGTCGATCGCCCAATCAATCCATCGCATCCGCCCTCAAACTCGCTTTGTAATTCCCGTTGCTCCTACCTTAGATGTGCAAACTCTAGCAGGTTTTGCCGACCCCAAACAAAATCCTTGCGTGCATTTATTTGAGAACGCCAGCGCGGAACTTCATTTAACAGAAAGGCCGTTTTTGCAGACAGCAAATAAGTTGCAAGTAGAACTTTGGACGCAGACGCCCGCCTACGATTTGCTATCAGAATGCAGCCTGTGTTTAACTACTGTGGGAGCGAATACTGCCGAATTGGGTTCGTTAGCTGTACCGATGATTGTTTTGATTCCGACGCAGCAATTGGATGCGATGAAAGCTTGGGACGGATTGCCGGGATTGCTGGCAAATTTGCCGTTAGTCGGTTCAGTTTTTGCTACGGCGATTAATTGGCTAATCTGGCAATTGGGAAAGGGTAAGCTTTATGCTTGGCCGAATATTTGGGCACGGGAGGAGATTGTGCCGGAGTTAATTGGGAAGCTGGAACCGGATGCTGTGGCTCAATTGGCGATCGACTATTTGAGCCATCCTGATAAATTAGCACAAATGGGCGATCGTTTGCGTGCGGTTCGAGGAGAATCGGGGGCGGCGAAAAAAATTGCTGAGTTGGTTTGTGAAGAAATTGAGGTGCAATCTAATTTTGAGATGAATTAGATTTTTTTTTTACCGCAGATGAATGCAGATTAACGCGGATGAACGCAGATTTAATACTGATTAATTGGTAAAAACAGGCAAAAGAAATTTTATTTTCTCTGGCCTGTTTATTATCCAAAAACTGGATAGACTCTCAAGTTAACCCCGATCGTTCTTGGCAATCACCCAAATGGCGTGGATCGTACCCGGAAACAAGAAAAAACAGCTTAGAACCAGGTTGATCCAAAAATCTCTGCCGATGCCGACAGTCATAAATACGCCCAGAGGGGGAACAAAAATTGCAGCGACTATGCGAATTAAATTGCCCATCTCAGTTACTCCGAACGAGTTTTCTCTTTCAATTTAACTTCACTGACTGACAGAGCCTTTCCCGAAAAATTTAGGCGGTGCTGCCATAGTGTAAACTTCGGTTTCAGCGGCGATTACCTGCCGCAGGTGACCGGGAACTTGCATCAACCCCAACAGTGTAATCCCGTCGAACATCCGCAACCCGCCAGTTGTTTTCTCGGCGAGTAATTTGTCAGTAGCTTCGGGTTCTGGCCGGGTATTTATTTCTTGAGTTGAAGCTATGGCAAAACCCCAAGGAGCTCCGTAAGTAGAAATAAAGCTGGTACAGGATTGAACGTTGGGGAAAACCGATTTCAGGGTATTGACAATGCGAGCGTGCATTTTCATTTCGGCGGGAGAAACTGGTCCTGCTTGCACTACGAAATATCCGTTAGGCGACATTACGCCGCGAACTTTCTCAAAATACTCCTTGGTAAACAACTGGAAAGATGGGCCTTCTTCTATGGGATCGGACAAGTCAGAAATGACAATATCCCAATCTTTGTCTGTTTTGTCTAAATAGTCCAAAGCGTCGCCGATTACTACTTCGCAGCGGGGGTCGTCAAAGGCGTTTTGGTGCATTTCTGGGAGGTGTTCGCGGCAAGCTTCTACTACTTCGCCGTCAATATCGATCATCACGACTTTTTCAACTGTTTTCCAGCGCAGCACTTCTCTAATTGTAGCTCCTTCTCCGCCGCCGAGAACGAGCACTTTTTTGGGGGAACCGTGACTAATCATGGCTGGGTGTACCAGGGGTTCGTGGTACAGAAACTCGTCGCCTGTACAAGATTGCCATTTGCCGTCCAAAACTAAGCCTTTACCGTAGGTACCGGTCTGAACTACGTACATTTCTTGATAGGCTGTTTTTTTGTAAGCGAGCACGCCGATGATGCCGTGAACGTAAATATCCCAAGGGGTAATGTACTCGCTCATCCAAAAGTCTGCACGAACTTCGCTACCTGACATCAATTACTCTCCAAATATAAACTTCTGTGTCAATGTGGTCACAAGTAGTAGTTCTTAGCACAAAATGGTGCGGGTATGTAAGTACGATCGACACATTGGAGTGAGATTTCTCAGCAATGGTATAGTGTGATTGCGTTCTGGGAGAACCCAATTGGCTTGGTACTTGAGATTGCTTGCCCGATCGCGCGCCCAGTCGATCGTACTTTTCCCATCCCCCACCCTCACTCTGTCACATTTAATATTTTCGCTTTGGATTGCCGGCGGGTTTTGTACCAATGTTGTCTGAATCGGGCAATTTTTCGCGCTGGGCCCGCCTTTATAAGTTTGCGATTGCTCTGCTTATTTATCAAAAATCGGATGAAAACCCCGCAAATGCGAGTGCGGGGAATAAAAGTGGCGAGCGGTTTTCACCAGGCTTGTTATTAATATCTTGACATTTTGAATCTATATTAGATAAGATTTTTAAACAGACCAAAATAAAGGAAGTGTTTAATTTTTACGACAAAATTGCCTAGGCGATGTGGGACGAGATTCTAACTAGGTAAAGAGTGCAACTAAATTTACTAATAAAACTGTTATTAAACTATTTGTAGGTGCAAAATAATAGCCGATGGAACCAACAGACTGGGAAAACAGAATCAAAGAGCTGGAAAAGGAAAATCGAATACTGCGGAAAAAACTCGAAACTTCGGAAACCGAACGCAGCGAATTAGAAGCCCTTAATCAAAAAAAAGAATATTTGCTAAGAAGTGTCACTGAGGAATTTAGAGATTCCGAAAATCTTTTAAAAGCAAGAATGTCTACCCTAGAAAAAGCTCTGGAAAACCAGCAAACAATGCAGCTCAAATTGATCGAAGCCGAAAAAATGTCGGCTTTGGGAATTTTAGTAGCTGGTATCGCCCACGAAATCAACAATCCCGTCAACTTCATCTACGGCAATATTACCTATGTCAATGATTACACTGCCGACCTTTTAAAATTGCTCGCAATGTATCAGGAGCGGTATCCCGAAACAGATGCAGAGATTGAAGCTTTTATTGAAAAAATTGACCTCGACTTTATGCGCGAAGATTTGTTGAAAACTCTTTCGTCAATGAAAGTTGGCTCCGATCGCATCCGCGAAATTGTGCTGACTTTACGTAACTTTGCGCGGGTAGATGAAGCCGAAAAGAAACCGGTTAATATTCACGAAGGAATTGACAGCACTTTGTTAATTTTGCAGAATTTAACTAATGAAAAACCCGGTTATCCTGCTATAAAAATTGTTAAAAATTATGGAAAGTTGCCGAATATTGAATGTTATGCGGGGCAATTAAATCAGGTATTTATGAACATCATTAATAATGCTGTTGATGCCCTGCGGGAGCGAGAAAAAAAGTGTTCCCTAGGCGAGAGAGAAGCCAAGCCCAGCCAGATGGAAATTACTACTTCTATTATTTCCGGAAATTGGGTAAGAATTAGCATCAAAGATAATGGTATGGGAATGAATGAAACGGTAAAAGGTAAAATTTTTAATCCGTTTTTTACGACCAAACCAGTCGGTCACGGGACGGGTTTGGGACTGTCAATTAGCTATCAAATTGTTGTGGACAAACACGGCGGGAGGTTGGAGTGCATATCCGCAATTGGAGAAGGGACTGAATTGGTGATCGAGATTCCGATCGCCAATTCCCGCAGCTAAGATCGATCGATCGAGCTAAACTGAGGGATAATGAAAACTCCCTTTGACCGCGGCTCCTCCTAGTTTGATGTGCAACCCTATGTCTACTGTCACTTTTGGTTTGTCAACCCCTGTAGCGGCAGAGCCCGGGGCATCCTACGGCAGCAGCGAACCGCCACAGCGCCCCACGGTGGGGGCAGAGTGGATCGAGGTATTGGTGGACTCTCCTTTCAGGGGTGCGGGGGACTCCCCTGGGGAGGAAAACAAATTATTTACTTATCGTTTACCTGCGGAACTTACCGTGCAACCAGGGGATATTTTGAGTGTACCCTTTGGCAGTCAACAGGTAGGGGCGATCGCGATTCGGTTCATTTCTCAACTGCCGCCCGACTTAGAGCCCACAAGGGTTAAAGATGTCGAAGATGTGGTCAGTGCGGGTTTTTTCCCGCCTAATTACTGGGAATTGCTCGATCGCACTGCCACCTATTATTGCACACCTTTAATTCAAGTCATTAGAGCCTCGCTGCCGCCCGGTTTGTTAAGCCGTTCCGTGCGCCGAATTCGCTTAATTAAGGACGCAATTTCTCCGAATGCCGAAACATTTCTCAATCCCGCCGCTAGTCAAATTTTGCAATTGCTGCAAGCTCAAAAAAACGGCGATTACACTTGGCAATACCTCCAGCGACAAGTCAAGGGAAGTTATCGGGGATTGCGAGATTTATTGAAACGCGGTTGGGTAGAAAGTTATTTAGAACCTCCCAATCCTCCCAAACCAAAACTCAAACCTGCCGTGACATTAATTGCTAGGGCATTTGTCACAGATTTAACCCAGCGGCAACAAGAAGTATTGGAAGTTTTGCGGCGCGGTGGCGGTGAAATGTGGCTGAACGATTTGCTGAAAATTTGCAGCGCGAGTTCTTCGGTGGTCAAAGCTTTGGAGCAAAAAGGTAGCGTTGTTATCGATCAAAGGGAAGTGCTCAGGGGCGATCGCGGAATTGCTCAATTGCCCGATTCACCGAAGACTTTAACTCATTTTCAAGCTGAAGCTTTAGCGTTTATTAACACTTTTTCGGGATTCCGTCAAGTGCTGCTGCACGGCGTTACAGGTTCCGGGAAAACCGAAGTGTATTTGCAGGCGATCGCCCCAATCTTAGCCAGCGGCAAATCCGCCCTCGTACTCGTTCCCGAAATCGGCCTCACACCGCAACTTACCGATCGATTCCGAGCCCGTTTTGGCGAGCAAATTTGCGTGTACCACAGCGCCCTATCCGACGGCGAACGTTACGATACATGGCGTCAGATGCTGACTGGAACCCCGCAAATTGTCATCGGCACGCGATCGGCCATTTTTGCGCCTTTACCTCACCTCGGCTTAATTATCCTCGATGAAGAACACGATAGCAGCTTCAAACAAGACCAACCAGCCCCCTGCTACCATGCCCGCACCGTTGCCAAATGGCGCGCCGAATTAGAAAATTGTCCCTTAATTTTAGGTTCCGCAACGCCAGCTTTAGAGACTTTTGTCCGGACGCGCCGAGATTATTACTCGTTACCAAATATCCATTATTTATCATTGCCCGATCGCATTTATTCCCGCCCGATGCCGCCTGTGGAAATAGTCGATATGCGCCAAGAATTGCGGCAAGGAAACCGCTCAATTTTCAGTGCTTCCCTGCAAAACGCGCTGGAACAATTGCAAGCAAGACAACAGCAAGGTATTCTATTTATTCACAGAAGAGGACACAGTACCTTTGTCTCTTGTCGAAGTTGCGGCTATGTGATGGAATGCCCGCACTGCGATGTTTCCCTGTCTTATCACCAAGTCGGCGAAGGAACCGCAGAAGTGCTGCGGTGTCACTACTGCAACCACACGGAACGACACCCCCAAAACTGCCCGGAATGCAGTTCTCCTTACTTCAAAAACTTTGGCAGCGGTACTCAGCGAGTCGAACAGGAATTAACGAGATTGTTTCCAGAATTGCGGGCAATTCGATTTGACAGCGATACGACTAGAAATAAGGGCGATCACCGCAGATTGTTAACGCAATTTGCTAATGGGGAAGCTGACATTTTGTTGGGTACGCAAATGCTGACGAAAGGGTTAGATTTAGCGGGAGTCACATTGGTGGGAGTTGTGTCTGCTGACGGGTTGCTAAACTTATCCGATTATCGGGCCAGCGAACGAGCTTTTCAAACTTTAACTCAAGTCGCGGGCCGTGCGGGCAGAGGTGACGATCCGGGGCGGGTAATTATTCAAACTTACACTCCCGAACACCGGGTTATTCAAGCGGTTAGGCGGCACGAATATGCAGGTTTTGTGGAAACAGAATTAGCAGAAAGAGCGGCGCTGAATTATCCTCCTTCGGGGCGGCTGGTATTGTTGCGATTGAGCAGTGTAGATGCGGCGGAAGTGGCGGTGACGGCGGTACAATTGGCCTCTGTTTGTCAGGAGTATATTCAGCGATTGTCTGTACCGGGGTGTGAGTTGTTGGGGCCTGCACCTGCGGCGATTATGCGGGTGGCAAATCGCTATCGGTGGCAGATTTTGCTGAAGTTGCCTTTGGATGAGTCGGTGGATTTGTCGGATTTGATCCGGTTGCGCGATCGCACGCCGCGTTCTGTTAGTTTAATTATTGATGTCGATCCGTTGAATTTTGGTTGATTGGTTGTGGAGAAATGCGATTAATATTACCCACAGTCAGGACACGGCAGTGCCGTGTCTTCTATCATGTCGCTTAAAAATCCGGGTTTTGCCACTCTCTCTCGATTTTTTCTAAGTATTTCGAGGCTCCCAATTGTTGAAAGATTTGATGAGCTGTGTTGTAATATTGTTGGGCCAGTTCTGGGTTGTTGCGCTTTTGCCAAACTTGAGCAATCCGAAAACTAGCCTCAGCAATAAAATCTGTTTCTCCGAGTTGTTGAAATCTCTCTAAAGCATCAGTTAACAACTGTTCTGCTGCATCTAAATTGCCTCTGCTTAATTCAAGTTCTCCAAGAGAAGCAATTGACTTTGCCATACCAGAGCGATCGCCCAATTCTGTCTCAACTTCCAAAGATTGCCGATACAATCTCTCTGCTTCATCCCAATTGCCGCGATTTCGCTCGATATCTCCCAATAATCCCCAAATATTTGCCATACCAGAACGATCGCCCAATTCTGTCCTTAATTCCAAAGATTGTCGGTACAATCTCTCTGCTTCATCCCAATTGCCACGATTTCGCTCGATATCTCCCAATAATCCCCAACTATATGCCATCCCAGAGCGATCGTCAAATTCTATCTCTACTTCCAAAGATTGTCGATACAATCTCTCTGCTTCATCCCAATTGCCACGAAATTGCTCGATATATCCCAATCCTTTCCAACTATATGCCATACCAGAGTGATCGCCAAAGTCGCGATAAATTTCCAAAGCTTGTTGATAATAACGCTCCGCTTCAGTCAGATTCCACATTTCTTTTGCCACCCATCCTAACTGCTGGTAGGTGCTGGCTTGAGAGTAGATATCTCCGATTGCTTGTTCAATTTCTAAACGTTGCTGATAAAAAACCGTCGCCTGCTGCCAATCCCGCAAATCCTGACAGACATTTCCCAAATAATACAAAGCATTAGCTTCCCCCCAACGGTTTCCCAGCGTGCGGCTAATTTCCAGCGATGCTTGATAGGCACTCATTGCCGCCGAAAATTGTCCCTCTTGCGTGTAAGCTTTACCCAATTCATTATAAACTTCAGCTTGCAGCGATAAATTTTCACTTTTCTTTGTCAACTCCAAAGCTTTTTCTAAATACTCCCTCGCTTTAACTGGCTTTCCTTGACTGAGATAAGCAACTCCCAGTTGATGTAAAATATTGCTGCAAGCACTAGGATTTCTTTCAGATCCAGAATGGCTCGGATTGTACTCCATCAACAAAGATTCTAAAAGTTCAATTCGTTCTTGCTTTTCTGGTGTCTTTAAAGTCCTAAAACTCCTTTCCGAATCAAGAGTCCGAGCAACGGCATCATCTCTAGTAGATTGAGTAGTTTTAAACAGAAATACGGCCGATTTCCAAGACCAAAAATCCGGTGCAAACTTCGCCAAACGAGTAATCGCATAGTCTGGCAAAACAAACAGTATCGGATAGGGCACTCTGGTTTTATAAGCATCTCGTACAAAATTGAGGTCTTGTAAAACCGGAGGATATTCAGCAAATTTGCCAATAGATTTTTCCAATCCTCGCACAATTAAAACTAATTCTTTATTGGCATCTCGCTTAATTGTCGGTAAGATTTTGACAATTTCATCTAGCAAAAAACGCAAATTTTCATCAAAACTCAAAACTTCAAATTGGTTTTCTTGAGAAATGGGATGATTTTTCAACCCCTCAATTAACAAATCGGCTTCAGCATTAAAATTAACTTCTACAAATGCGATCGTAAACTTGTCCGCAAAATCAACGAAGGTCAAAAGTTCAGTAAATATTTGCTGATTTGCTGCTATAAGTCGCCCAATTTGTGAATTTCGATCGTTATGGGTTAACATTGGATTGGCTGGCATCTCGGAGGGCTTTTTGGAATTCTTCATTTTGCTTCACTACCGGATTCGGATAGTTCCATCGATTTTTGCCGTTATATTCCAAAACAGAAGTGTTGAATAACATTAATTGACCGACATCATCTTTAGTAATATTTTTTGTCAAACAAGTTTCAGCTAAAACCGGGTAATGATTTTGGGGGATAATCCGCTCAAAATTAAATTGCTCTTGTTTGACTGCATAAATAACATCGTCGGCAGTTATTTTAGCATTACCGTTAGTGCTCGCAGTCAAACAAGCTGTCCGCATCATCCGTATGAGTTGGCGAACATGACCTCCGCTAGCTTTTGCTAATTCTAGCAATTCTTCCCGCGACTCAAATATCTTGTCAACTTCCACGCGACGCTCGATTAAGCTAGCAATAGCATTTAAGCCTGCTTGGTTGTAGTTTAAGTCACAATTATCTCGCTCGAATTCATAAATATTGACCATCGGGACAATGTGGGGGTTGCCAAAATTATTATTAAGATTTTTAGCAGAATAAAGAACAGAAAGCGGAACTGTGTAAACCATCGTACAATCCAGTTGTTGAAGTTGAGCAGCATAGTCAAAAAATAAATGGTTTGCCACCTCTGGAGGAACGCGATCTAAATTATCAAAAATAATCAGAAAACCTTTATAGTTTGGAAACTTGTTTCGTAGTTTTCTTGCACCATCATTTAATAACAAGTTAATATCAGCTTTTAAACGAGAGACATCCTTTTCTAAAATTTGGCGAATGCTTTTTTTTCGTTTGTCCGATCCTTTAATTTGTGCCAGCAATTTCACCAGCAACTTAGCCAAAAAAGGAGCTTCTGGCCCCAAAGTTGCTTCTCCTTCGATACTCACAGAACTTTCTACAGTTTGTTCGGTTTCTTCGGTAACATCCTTAAACCAAGCTTCAAAATTTTTTATCAGCTTGTCATCTAATTTAAGTTTAAGTTTCCGTAATTCAAACTCAACTTGCTTAATGACAATTAAATATAAGTCCGTATAACTGACATCATTAATATCTGTTTCTTCGTTAACCTCCAGATAAATTATGCGATAATCTTTTTCCCACTGCTTTTCGATCAGTTTCAATTCTGTACTTTTGCCGCAGCCTGAATGTCCTGTAAACAAGATTGTGGTAAACTGTTCGGATTCTTGAAACTCCAAACGGGTACTGATACTTGCGATCGCTTTTGTTTTGCGAACCTCTGATAAATCGACGTAATAGCGATCGAGATCTTCTCCTTCTAATGGGTCAGTATTACAGACTCGAAAAGCTGTTTTGAGAGTTGTGGCGCGGTTGGTAGGATGAGTATTCATAAATTTTTAATTTAGTAGATTTTTTGCGGGCAACCTGAACAATTTATCAAAGTTAAGTTGTGTAGGTATTTGTATTTTAGCAAAATAAGTAGATGAGCGGTTGCTCTAAATAAGTAGGGATACGGCACTGCCGTGTCCTATAAACCTCACATCTTGCACCATTCTCAAGAACGGGCAAGATGCCCGTTCCACAAGAGATGAATTTTATTGTGGAACAGGCATCTTGCCTGTTCATAAAAGTCTTATCGAGAATGGTGCAAGATGTCAGATAAACCCTACTAAGGCAAATCCGTGCTCCCCATCAGATAAAGGTCGCACTCCCGGGCCACGCCGCGCCCTTCATTAATCGCCCAAACCACCAAACTTTGTCCCCGGCGACAGTCCCCTGCTGCAAAAACTCCCGGAATGCTGGTTGTATATTTTTCGTGCTCGGCTTTCACATTGCTGCGGGCGTCGCGTTCCAATCCCAGCGCATCCAGCAAGGGCTGTTCCGGGCCGAGGAAGCCCATCGCTAGCAACACAAGCTGCGCCGGCAACACTTTTTCCGTGCCCGGGATGTGTTTCGGAATAAACTGTCCTTTCTCGTTTTTCGCCCACTCCACCTCAACGGTGTGCACGGCTTTGACATTGCCGTTTTCGTCGCCCTCGAACTTTGTCGCCGTGGTGAGATAGCCGCGGGGGTCGTCGCCGAATTTGGCTGCTGCTTCTTCTTGGCCGTAGTCGAGGCGGTAGACTTTCGGCCATTCCGGCCAGGGATTGTTGGCCGCCCGTTCTGAGGGCGGTTTGGGCATGATTTCTAGCTGTACGAGGCTTTTGCAGCCGTGGCGAATGGAGGTGCCCACGCAGTCGGTGCCGGTGTCGCCACCGCCGATGATGAC
Organism: Microcoleus sp. OTE_8_concoct_300; assembly: GCF_031383065.1. Taxonomy (NCBI): domain Bacteria; kingdom Bacillati; phylum Cyanobacteriota; class Cyanophyceae; order Oscillatoriales; family Microcoleaceae; genus Microcoleus; species Microcoleus sp. OTE_8_concoct_300. Next base: position 23,715 of record NZ_JANMZH010000893.1, read on the forward strand.
GATATCTTTGCCTTCGGCGGAGATGAAGTTGCCGTTGGTGCTCTTGTCGAGAACAGCTTTGGTGTTCGCCGTCAGGAAGTCCATTGCGAAGTGGATGCCTTTTAATTCGCGGCCGGGGATGCCCAAGTCGCGGGGTTTGGTGGCACCTGTACAGAGAACAACGGAGTCGTATTCTTTTAGCAGTTGTTCGGCTGGTAAGTCTTTGCCGACTTCGGTGTTGCAGACGAATGTCACGCCTTCGTCTTCGAGGACTTTCAGGCGGCGCATTACGACTTGTTCTTTGTCTAGCTTCATGTTGGGGATGCCATACATTAGCAGGCCGCCTGGTCGATCGGCTCTTTCGTATACTGTTACCCAATGACCGGCTTTGTTGAGTTGGGCGGCGGCGGACAAACCGGCGGGCCCGGAACCGATGACGGCGATTTTTTTGCCGGTGCGTTTGGCTGGCGGTTCCGCAGTAATCCAGCCTTCATCCCAGCCTTTGTCGATAATCGAAGCTTCGATGTTTTTAATCGTGACTGGCGGGTTGTTGATGCCGAGCACGCAAGCGCCTTCGCAGGGTGCGGGACAGACGCGGCCGGTGAATTCAGGGAAGTTGTTGGTTTTGTGGAGTCTGTCTAGGGCTTCTTTCCACAGTCCGCGATATACTAGGTCGTTCCATTCGGGGATGAGGTTGTTAATCGGGCAGCCGCTTGCCATGCCGCCGATCATTGTACCCGTGTGGCAAAACGGAATTCCGCAGTCCATGCAGCGCGCGCCTTGGGTGCGGAGTTTGTCTTCATCCATCGGCAGGTGAAATTCGTCCCAGTTGTGGACTCTCTCGACTGGTGAGAGTTCGGAGGGCAATTCGCGCAAGAATTCGATAAAGCCTGTTGGTTTTCCCATAGTGGTGTTTTTGTTAGAATTTACTATTCTGTCAGTTTCTCAAAGCTGAAGCTGGCTGGCTTCTGAACTAACTATTGTGATCTAAATTGTGTGCGATCGCACCTCAGATTGAGCAATTCCTACGTGAAATCTTCAATATTGCCGGGACTCGCCAATTGTCGGGAGTCGGGGAATCATCAGGCTAGCAGACTACTGCAAAACAACCCTTGCTGCTAAGGTGTTGGGCATTTAACCTGCATACTGCAGGCGGGGACATTTAATTTTTCCCTAATTGACTGACGATCGCATTTATCGCATTTATTGCATCGCAACCGATACAGCCACATCTCGAAACCCTCGCGGGTTAACTCGGACGGCCCGCCAGCGTCAACTTTCAAGCCCAGTCCCCATCATCCGGGCCTCGAAATACAATACAAAAAGTTACAGGTGTTGCAAAATATTATTTTCAGGATATACTACTGTAACTCGGTCAGATAAGCGGAGTTAGCTTGTTTCACTCCTAAAATAGGTAAATAAACTCATGAGTATTACAGTTCAGAACGTATCGAAACACTTCGGCTCCTTCCACGCAATTGACAACGTGAATTTGGAAATTAAAAGGGGATCTTTAGTCGCGCTGTTGGGGCCTTCCGGTTCGGGGAAATCGACTCTGCTGAGGATGATCGCGGGGCTAGAACCGCCGGACAGCGGTCAGATTTACCTGATCGGTGAAGATGCTACTCATCAGTCGGTGCAGGAACGGCATATCGGTTTTGTGTTTCAGCACTACGCTTTATTCAAACACATGAGTATTCGGAAAAATATTGCTTTTGCGATGGAAATTCGCAAAGTTCCTAAAGCCTCTATTAGCAGGCGGGTTGATGAACTTTTGGATTTAGTGCAGTTGACAGGTTTGGGCGATCGCTATCCTTCGCAACTTTCCGGCGGCCAGCGGCAGCGGGTTGCTTTGGCCAGAGCTCTAGCAGTTCAACCAAAAGTCCTGCTGCTAGACGAACCTTTTGGAGCATTAGATGCTAAAGTCCGCAAAGAATTGCGATCGTGGCTGCACAACCTTCACAAAGAAGTTAACATCACCACAGTTTTTGTGACTCACGACCAAGAAGAAGCTATGGAAGTAGCCGATGAAATTGTGGTGATGAACAAAGGTAGAGTCGAACAAGTTGGCAGTCCTGCTGAAATTTACGACAAACCCGCGTCAGCTTTTGTGATGAGTTTTATTGGGCCGGTCAATGTGCTGTCGAATGCTGCGGGTTTGTTCGCCAGCAACGCCACAACCGCTCGCCATAATGGAGCCGCTCATTCGGAAGTAGTGTTTTTGCGCCCCCACGACGTGGAAATTAAAACTAAGCCGGAGTCTGGTTTTTCATTAGCAACAGTCAGCCGCATCATTCATTTAGGGCGGGAAATACAAACCGAGTTAGTGTTAGAATCCGAGCAGGTAGTAACAGCTTATGTCAGTCGCGAGCGCTTCGATTCTCTACAGTTAACCCGAGATCAGCAGGTTTACGTCAAGCCCAAACACGCGATGACTTTTCCTGCTTATTCAATTTAAATCAGCCACTGCATCTTACTCTAAATACTATTCGGGAGCTTCTACAAAACACTGCTCCCACATCGTTACCAGGCTCGTCCCTGGTAATGCTGTCTCGTGGCTCTAAATCGGAGGCAGAGCCTCCTGAAATTCATTCCCAGGCAGAGCCTGAGAACGAGAAAAAGATTTTACAATTGATTTAGGATTGCTATATGGGGTGATTATTCCGAAAGTTTCGGCTTTTTGTTCTGTAGGAGTTGACAAGACGGAAAATGTCGGTATAATAAATACTTATGCCGAATCAATGCGTCCGTTGAGGTTGTCTGATTTCATTCGAGATTGGGCAAGCAAAAATGGTTTGCTTCGTTGTTAAGTTCGGAGAGGTTATTGGCGAGCGCAAAAATTAAGAAATTGAGAAGCGAGCGGGGCATAACAAATCATTGGAGCGGACAAAGCTGTAATATTTTCGTTGAAAGCGAAAGTTTTTCTGCCGCTCAATTTAGCTGTTAGCCTGACTATAATCTACCTAAACGCCTCATCGGGTTGATCAGGTGGATAGAGTCCATCTAATAAATAGTTATATGCTTTGTTGTGGGAAAATCTTGACGAAAGATGAATATGACAGAACAACAGCCTTTCGGAAAAAGCGTAATTCAAACTTTCGTTAAATCAATTATCGAGAGTAAAGGTAAGCCCAAAACATTACTTATCAACACATCGGATTTCAATCTATTTGCTGATTTAGCAAATTCTGATTTAACTCAAGTTTCAAGGGCGGATGAAATTCCGAATAATGTAAAATTTGATGTTGTTCTAGGCGATTTGCCTCTTGGACTTAACCAAAATGAATGGCAAGACACCATAAATAACAGAATCATTAAAGCCCAACAAAATTGGCTGGATATATTAAAATCTCTATTTTCGCTTGAAGATAAAGGTTTGGCTATTTTTCTCGTCGAACCGCACGGATTAAGCAACTATCAGGGACAAAAGTTTCAGAGAGAGATGAATGCCATAGGTTTTTACGTGAATGGCGTTTTCAATACTCCTGAAAAGTTGCTTTTCCCAACAACAGCAATACGCCCCACGCTAATCTCTATTTCAAAAGAAGAACATCCAAAACTTTACTTGGCAGAGTTAGTTGAAACCGACCAAGCCGAGCAAGTTGCACATAATTTTCTTTCCTCTGTTGACACAGGACATTTAACAAGCGGAACGCTGATAGCTAACGGTGATTTTGTCGGTTTTTATAGATTGAAAATTCAGCAGCAAATCGAACGCCTTGAAACACAGTATAAAGAATACGACAACTATACTTTGAGCGACATTGCTACTGAAATCAATTCTGTTAAAAGCGGTAAGACGTTTGAGGAAAAAGAAAACGCTGTTTATATTCCCAGCATTGGAAACTCCAAGGTTGTCAGCAATCTGCAAGATGCAAAGTTAAAACACCATAATTACTTTCAAATTGTTCTGAAAGAAAACACCTCTAACGAGTATGTCGCTTCTTTTTTTGAATCAACATTAGGAAGGCTTGTCCTCGATTCATTGAGGATGCAGTCATTTATTCCTCATGTGAACAAGCGAGATATTGAACAAGCTTCAATTGCTGTTCCAAGTATTGTTGAGCAAGAATCTATTGTGCTAACGCAACACAAATTGCGTGAGTTAAAAGATGTAATTGATAATTTCAGCAGAGAGATTGCGCTTAACCCAACAAGTTCAGCATCTATTCAAGGACAACTAAGCCGAATGCTTGAAGCAATGGCCGTTTTGACGGACGCTGATAAAGTCCGTGCAATTATTCGGGAGGGCGAATCAAAAATAATTGAATTTAAGGAATCTCTCAGTTTGGACGTGAAGAAACAAACGAAAGAGTCATACATTGAGCAATCATCTCTGAAAACTATTGTTGCGTTTCTTAATACTGAAGGCGGTACTTTACTTATAGGCGTTTCTGATGATGGTCAAATATGTGGCGTTGATGGAGAAATTGAGAAGTTTCACAAGAACACCGACAAGTTTTTATTGCACTTCAAAAATCTTCTGCAAAGCAAGATTGGTGAAGAATTTTATCCTTTCATTGATAATCGGCTGGTGAAGGTAGATGATGTAAATGTTCTTTTAGTTGAGTGTAAAGCATCTCCAACACCTTGTTATTTTGATAGCAAAGATTTTTACGTTAGAACTAATCCAGCAACCGACAAACTTGAGGGGCCTAAATTAGTTAAATACGTAAAACATCGTTTTCCGAGTTGAGGATATTCTCTCTTCTCTAGGAGTGTAGCCTAACAATTCTGGTGCAGCCGATTGTCCCAAGTCGCTTGTAGAAATGCAAAGGTGTTGGCAACCACTGACCAGAACCGTTATACAATCTAGCGGAGGTTAATAGGTTGTATTTTCAAAACGCAGTCGAGCGGAAACGCGGGTAAATGGATATGCCGTAGCAGGTTCAGGTATATTCATTGCGCTCCCTATGTCACTACAGAGCCAAGAATCTCTTTGATAAGTGACTTGTGTGATGAAATAGACCTCTTGCAAAATAATTTTGTGCTATTGTGGAAAGTTTAGCCAATTTTATAATCTAGCAGGCTGAGCAAGTCTAAGGAGACGCCAATCAACCCAATAATTCAAAGTTTGACCTAAACCTGAGCAAATTCTTAAGTATAACACATATTTTTTTTGCAAGAGGTCTAATATGTACCTCCAGAAACATTAGGTCTTCGATAATTAGGCATAGGGAGCTAGTATGGGTGAAATTAAATTATTCTTAAATTATTCATTGTATTGTCATATTGGTTAGTGCGTTACGCTGTCGCTAACACACCCTACAGTGCGATCGCCGATCTTATAGAGCGATCGCACTTGCCCAACAGAAGCAATGCTCTGTGGCGAATTGAAACTGGAGTAGTGCGAACTGTAACATGGCTTGAAGATGGCACAATTATCACTTTGGGATTGTGGGGGCCTGGTGATACGATCGGCAAACCGATATCAAGATGCGAGCCTTATCAAATTGAATGCCTTAGTAAAGTCGAAGCAATTCTATTATCTGCCGATCGCTGGCTGAATAGAGACATTCTGCTCAATCACATTCAGCAGGCTGAAGAGTTTATGGTAATGCGAGGTTACAAAAAAGTTGACTTCATGCTCTATAAACTACTGAATTGGCTGGCTAAAAAATTTGGTTCAGAGATAGAGAAAGGACATCTGATCGATATGAATTTAACGCATCAGGATATCGCCGAAATCCTCGGTACAAGTCGCGTCACTGTCACTCGCACCCTCGGCATTTTTGAGCAGCAAGGTTTGATCGAGCGCCTGCCTTTGCACCGGATTATTCTGCAACCTTCCGAGGTGTGGCACTACGAGATCTAAAGAGCGATGGGGCGATCGCTCTTCCGACTTGAGAATTAATCTCATAATGAAGGTATACAAAAACTTGCCAGTGCTTCCCAAAGATGCCCGCGAAGCGTCAGATGTCTTCTACAAACAAAACCAAGGGGATGTGCCGATCAACTATGAAAACGAAGTTTTGTTGGCGAAACAGAAGGGCGAAGCTGAACCTTTCACGATCCCCAAGTGAATATTTCCATTGACAACCCCGTGGCTGTAGTTGATAAATACGCTGCCAAACATGGAACTACTAAGGTGGCGGAAGCGTTTGTCAAAAACCTTTTCACGCCGGAAGCTCAGCAAGAATTTGCTAAGGTGGTTTTCGGCCTGCTAACTCAACGGTAGCCGGACAATTTAGCAGTCAGTTTCCCAGAATTGGTAAACTGTTTACAGTCAGTGATATGGGTGGCTGGAAGGGGGCGCAAAGCAAGTTCTTTGGTGACGGTGCAATCTTCGATCAAATTCAGAATGGTCTGGGCAACAGATAATTTGTATTGAATTTGCGTTTAGTAAATTTTCTCATCCACTGGTCAATAAGTTCAAAAGCAAGGGCGACGATCGCACTTGCTTTTCTGTTTCTCCTGATTTCTTTCTTCTCACTGCCAACAGAAGCGATATCTCGCATTTGTTGACTGCCGCCAAGTAGGTGAGTATGAAGAAACTTAACGATCGCACAGCATATATCCGCCTACCTACTTAGCAGTTACTTCAAGGCGGCGGTATTGCCTGTAAAATACTCAATTCCTGCAACATTTGAGACTTTCGGGCTCTACCCGCTTCGGGGTGTTCCCAAGACGGTGCAAAGGGTGGAACCAAGAAGGAGCAAGCTTTCCACCCACCCTGTACCCCAACGCCTAGCATCAGGCAGTTTCCGCCCCTGTGCCCGTGCTGTTCGTAATACCGACAATGCCGACAACTTAAACCTACATTTACGTTGCTCACGGGATTTCTCCAACCGTTTTTGTAATAAAAATATAATAACACCTGTACACCTACCGGAATTGTGTATTATGATATAAGGTACAATTTAAACTCGATCGCCAGTGGGGAATGTGGAACTATCTTCTAGAGTACAATATGCCCTGTTAGCCCTCTTGGAACTGGCTAGCCACTACCCGAAGGATTCGCCCCTAACAGTAAGCGAACTTACTGCTTCTGGTGAGATACCGGAACGCTATCTAGACCAAATTCTTGCCGTGCTGCGGCGTGCAAGTATCGTCCAGAGTCTGCGAGGTGCTAAAGGCGGTTATTTGCTGGCGAAAGAGCCTTGGGAGATTACCTTGCTAGAGGTGTTTTCGACTCTCGAAGGATCCGGCAGCGGCCAGACCAAAAAAGTTTCGGAATCTGTAACAATAGAAAAAACTGCGGTGCTAGAAATATGGCAGGAAGCTCGACAGGCATCTTTCGCGGTTTTGGGCAAATACACATTACAAGATTTGTGCGAACAGCGGGATATTCGCAAACAAACACATCCCATGTACTACATTTAAGGGGAGAGAAATTAAGCCATGAGAATTGCTAAAAATGTTACAGAAATAATTGGCAGAACTCCTTTAGTTCAGCTCAATAAAATTCCCCAAGCCGAAGGAGTAGTTGCTCAAATTGTGGCAAAGTTGGAAGGGATGAATCCGGCTGCTTCGGTGAAAGATCGAATCGGGGCGAGCATGATTCAGGTTGCAGAAGAAGCGGGGTTAATTCAACCGGGGAAAACTATTTTAGTTGAACCGACTTCAGGAAATACTGGAATTGCTTTGGCAATGGTAGCGGCGGCGAAAGGGTACAGTCTGATTTTAACTATGCCGGATACGATGAGCACGGAACGCCGATCGATGCTGAAAGCTTACGGAGCTCGGTTGGAATTAACTCCGGGACATGAAGGGATGTTAAGCGCGATCGCCCGTGCGGAAGAAATTGTAGAAGAAACCCCCAATGCTTTCATGCTGCAACAGTTTCGCAACCCCGCTAATCCGAAAATTCACCGAGAAACAACGGCTGAGGAAATTTGGGAAGATACAGAGGGTAAAGTAGATTTTTTAGTTGCTGGAGTTGGCACCGGCGGTACGATTACTGGAGTTGCTGAGGTAATTAAACCGCGAAAATCGAGTTTTAGGGCGATCGCAGTTGAACCCGCTAGCAGCCCCGTGCTTTCTGGAGGCAAATCTGGTGCTCACAAAATTCAAGGGATTGGTGCAGGATTCATCCCGGAAGTGTTGAAACCAGAGTTAATTGATGAGACGATCGCAGTTAGCGACGAAGATGCGATCGCCTACAGCCGTCGGCTGGCCAGAGAAGAAGGATTGTTGTCAGGAATTTCAGCAGGCGCCGCTTTGTTTGCCGCAATTCAAGTCGGCAAGCGTCCCGAAAATGCTGGAAAATTGATAGTTTTTGTGCAGCCTTCTTATGGCGAACGCTACCTCAGTACAGCCTTGTTCAAAGATTTAGAATTGCCGACGGCCGAGGAACTTGAAGCATTAGTCAGCAATTATTAAATTGTAGGTTATGTTGCACGATCATCCTTAATAAGTCTAGCTGGCATTCCAGTCTAGATCCCCCGTGCATACCTCTCCTAGGGCAGGGCTGATTCATTCTTTTAAAGCTATAGTCCGAAAGGGCTTTCAACCCCTTTCGAGAGAGCGAAAGTCCTCGCTACGATCACTAAAAATTACTATTTGAGTCGGTTTTAACTCACATCTTGCACCATTCTCAATAACAGGCAAGATGCCTGTTCCACAAAGAGTAGATTTTGTTGTGGAACGGGCATCTTGCCCGTTCATAAAAGGCTTATTAACAATAGTGCAAGAGCTCAATTTTAACCGACTTTTGCTATAAGCCCCGTGGGTTTCAAACCCTGGCGGATTTCGGGAGAATGAAACAGTCCCCCCTTTTTTTTAGGGGTTAGGGGGGCTCGTTGAGGATTGTGGACTCAAACAGCAGGCTGACACTAGGTTTAACTTTTCATATCAATTCCGGCTGCGCCGGAATGATATCAAATCCGGTAGCATCGGGATTATTCATCTCTGTATTCTCTCCCTCTGTGTTCTCTGCGCCCTCTGCGGTTAAATCATTCCGATGCAACCGGAAACGATATGATATCAAATCCGCGCTTCGGGAGTCGGGCGTAAAGTCGAATCAAGCTGCCAACAAATAATTCACGCAATTTTCAGTTTTTTGACTCACAGTCATCAGTCATCAGTCATCAGTCAACAGTCAACAGTCAACAGTCAACAGTCAACAATCATTCCGGTGCAACCGGAATCGATATCAGACTTGATACAACTTCCAACTAGCCATCGCCAACATTCCGTAAATAACAAACTTTAGCGGGCGTTGAGGCATAATTTGGCAGAATTTAGCACCTACCAAAACTCCCGGCACCGAACCCAACCAAATCGGCAAAACTAAACTCCAGTTTACTGTTCCGAGGCTGAGGTGTCCCACAGATGTAAACATCAACAAAATTGCCGCCTGCGAAATATCTGTACCCACCAATTTAGAAGTATCCAGGCGGAAAAAAGCAATCAGCAACAGTGCAAACATCGAACCGGAAGACACGCTAGTGATTCCCACTATGCAGCCTAAAATTGCTGCCGCACTCACAGTACAAATACGGCCATAATTAGTATTTAAGTCCCATTCACGGGGCGAAGGCATTTTAAAATTAGGGAAAAATGTTTTGACCACTAATTGGGTCAGCGATAAAGCGACAATGAGGGCGATCGCTACTCCGAGAAAGCGCAGCAAGATGCTGTCTAAGTCCTGATTGTCGCTGGATTGGATGCAGTGTAAAATCCACACGCCAGTCAGCGAACCGGGTACGCTGCCCAAAGCCAGCCACTTAACTACTTGCAAGTCGAGGGTCTTTTGCTGCCAGTGTTTGAAGCCACCAACAACTTTCATCAGTGTAGCAGCTACGACATCAGAACTAATAGCAATTGATGCTGGAATTTGAAAAACAAAAATTAACATTGGGGTGATGAGCGAGGCTCCGCCAACTCCGGTCAAACCAACGATAATGCCCACAAAAAAGCTGAGAAAGGATAGTAATAAGTAGTTCACGGTTATGCCCAAAAACTGTGTAATTAAGCGCTGCCAACCAACAAATAGATAACTTGGCTGGCTCCTGCAACACAGCTACACAGGCAAAATCTTACTCGCATTTTAATATTTATAGCCAGGAATTTGACTCTTCAACGCTTGAGACTTACCGCGTGTTCAGCTACAAAATTCTTGGTAAAAGTAAGTAAATGCAAATAAACAAAACTACATAAATTGTAGTGTAAAAGCTCCCTGATTTTCTTATATATACCTGTGTAACTGATTAAAAACCCTCGATTTATTTATGGGGTTTATATTCTGCCTTCTACCTTGAAGTGACGAGCGTCACAGGTAAAGCAGAGCTGAGGTTAACCGGCTGCTTGCCGGAAAAGAAATCGGGAGTCTCGAGAACATTAAAATGAATCAATGCCACAATGACAACAGTGAAGACTGTTGAGGAAACTAAACCCGTCAATAACTCTTTTTTGAGGTTTTTTTCCTTGGGTTTGTCGGCCAAAACATCTAAAGTTCCTAGCTGCATCAACAGAATTCCCGCAATATTGGAAAGCCAGTAGCCGACAATGGTGCAAGGAAACAGTAAATCTGGGGAAAGCCAACTACAGATATACCCAAAGGCGTAGGCAATTGGCAGATTGAAAAATATGTCGTTCCACCAACACAGCGGTGATAGCAAATATCCAATGGCCAGAAGCAACCCGCCTCTGATCTTTTTAAACCAGACTTCGTTAAAGCCCTTAGCTTGTGGCAACTGTTGGGTCAGTTGTCCTGCAAGCTGGTACTCTTCACTGACTTTTTTAGCGTTTTCCACGTTGATAGCTCATTACTCGATCGACTTACCGTAGTTTAGCATCCCTACTCACCTATGTCTAGTAAGTCTATCCAGTTACCGTATTTTATAGGGAGCGGCTAAATATACTTTGTTTCAGGTACAAACATATCTATCCGCGAGAGGTTGTTGAGAATGCTGGGTGGTGGTAGTTTAGGCGCCGATCGAGAAATTGAAAGTTTCAGGCAAATGCTTGACAGTTTGCCAAAGATATGCGGTGTCGATCCCCCAGTAAAATTGCAGGTAAACGAGCAAAATCCCGATCGCGACTGTCACGCCCAGCAATTTAGGGAATATTTTCGCGACACTCTCGAGCACTAGGAATGCTGCCCAGATAGCAGCAGCTAAGAGGATAATGGAAGCGATCGTGGCAACTGTATCGCTGTTCATAATTAACTCCTGTTGACACTCAGTCGGGTATTACAAAACTACTTGGGCCCAGGGCGGCTGCAAAGATAAAATAAATTACTCCAATCCCCAATAAGCCGACAGCCGAACTGAAGACGAATATCAACCAATCTGAGGGTTCGTAGGTATCCTCGTCAATTTGGCGGCGAACCGTGAAGTAGTGCACAGTTGAGATTAAGACTGTCGCCAAACCGATTAGAGAGAAGATTAAACCCAACTTCCACCCCATCCCCAGGCGGTACTGTACGGGAATTTGCACGACGCGAAGTCGGACGATGATGACGCCAAAACCCATGAGGGCGATCGCGGCCCGCATCCATGCTAAGAAGGTGCGCTCATTTGCCGATCGATCGATCGCCCGCGACAGATTTTGCTGCTTTGGTTTCTCATCATCTACTTCCATCGGTTTGAACTCACATCTTCACCATTCTCGATCACCCTTTTTTGGGCGGGCAGGATGCCCACCCCACAAGAAAATGCACTTTTTGTGGAACAGGCATCTTGCCTGTTCTTGAGAATAGTCCAACATCTCATATCGTTTCCGGTTGCATCGGAATGATTTAACCGCAGAGGGCGCAGAGAACGCAGAGGGAGAGAATACAGAGATGAATAATTCCGATGCTACCGGATTTGATATCATACCAATTTAATGTGAAGTTGCACATATCTCGATCCCCCTAAATCCCCCTTAAAAAGGGGGACTTTGATCGGAATCTTGTCCCCCCCTTATTAAGGGGGGCTAGGGGGGATCGGATTCTATGCAGCCTCATAAAAAATT